>CAZMBT010000243.1:0-3750 GCA_964564395.1 uncultured Alkalilacustris sp. | reverse complement strand
CCCATGCCGAACGCCCCGAGCGCGATCTGGACCGAAGCGGCCAGACCGCGCAGCAGGTTTCCGCCCCAGGCAGATGGCGCAAGCAGCTCGACCGCCTGCGCCAGCCCGAGGGCTTCCAGTAGGCTCTCAATCACGCCGGATCAGTTGCCATAGATCGAGGTCGCGAAATACCGGTCGGTGATTTCGTCATAGGTGCCGTCTTCGAGGATCTGCGCCAGCCCCGCATTGATGGCCTCGCGCAGTTCGTCATCGCCCTGACGCACCCCTGCTCCGACGCCCGCGCCGAGGATGCTTTCGTCATGGGCGACGGCGCCCTTGATCTCGCAGCAGGCCCCGGCATCGGATTCCAGGAAAGCCTCCATCGCGAGGCTGTCGGCCTGGGTTGCGTCAATACGCCCGGAGACGAGATCCTGATTGGCCTCGTCCTGGGTCTGATAGGTCCGCAGCGTCGTCTCGCCCTCGAAGTACTCCTGCGCATAGGTCTGATGGATGGTCGCGACCTGCACCCCCAGCACCATCCCGGCCAGACCTTCCGGTGTGGGCTCGATGTCCATGTCCTTCGGCGCCACGATCACGGTCGGCGTGTTGTAGTACGGGTCCGAGAAATCGATGACCTGAAGCCGGTCCTCGGTGATCGACATCGAGTTCATGATGGCGTCGATGCGCTGGCTCAGCAGCGCCGGGATGATGCCGTCCCAGGATGTCGCCTCAAGCTCGCACTCCAGGCCGGCGGCGTCACAGATGGCGTCGATGATCTCGACCTCCCAGCCCTGCCAGTTGCCTTCGGAGTCGGGGAAGGTGAAGGGCGGGTAGGGCTCGGCGGCAATACCGATCTTGACGGTGTCGGCCGCGGCCGCGCCCCCCATCATCATCGCGGCGGCGCCGGCAAGCACGAGCTTGGTGGATTTCATGGTCTTCCTCCTGTTGGTTGGGATGGCGGGGATATCACCCCACGCTGCGAATGAACTGCTTGAGACGGTCGGAACGGGGCGCGCCGAACACCTCGGCGGGCGGGCCCTGCTCGACGATTTCGCCCTCGTTTAGATAGATCACATGGCTCGCCACTTCCCGTGCGAAGGCCATTTCATGGGTGACAAGGATCATGGTGCGCCCTTCGGCGGCCAGATCGCGGATCACGCCCAGCACCTCGCCCACCAGCTCGGGGTCGAGCGCGGAGGTCGGTTCATCGAACAGCATCACACGCGGCTCGATCGCCAGCGCGCGGGCGATGGCGGCGCGCTGCTGCTGCCCGCCGGACAGGAAGGCCGGGTAGGTGTCGGCCTTGTCCGACAGCCCCACACGCGCCAGCAGGCGATGGGCGCGCTCGGTCGCCTCGGCCTTCGGCACCCGCAGCACATGCACCGGCACCTCGATCACGTTCTGGATCAGGGTCATGTGCGTCCACAGGTTGAAGGCCTGAAACACCATGCCGAGTCGGGTGCGGATGCGCTCGATCTGGCGGCGGTCGGCGGGGCTGCCATCGGCGCGCATGGCGATTTCCTCGCCGCCCACGCTGATGCTGCCCCCCGAGGGTGTCTCCAGAAAGTTGATGCAGCGCAACAAGGTGGACTTGCCGGACCCGGACCCGCCGATGATGGCGACGATATCGCCCTCCCGCGCGGTCAGATCCACCCCCTTGAGCACTTCGAGCGCCCCGAAGGACTTGCGCAGCCCGCGCACGCGGATCGCTTCGCTGCGGGCGTCACGGCTGTCCGGGGCGCTGGCCGGATCGGCGGCCGGGCGCGGAGCGGTCGAGGGCATGCAGAACTCTTCGGCTGCTTCAGATTTGGCTTGTATTAAGACCCGTCCTTCGTATTTATGCAAGTGTATAATTTAAGCAGCGGCGAGACTCAGTCCCATGACAGGCTGTGACGAAGGCAGATCGGCGACTTCGGGCGGGCGGCGCAGCTTCGTGCGCGAACCCGGCGAAACGCGGCGGGCGGCGCTGATCGCGGCGACGCTGGGCTGCATCGCCGATGGCGGCGCCGAAGCGGCGACGGTGCGCGCCATCGCCGCGCGCGCCGGGGTCACGCAGGGCCTGATCCGGCACTATTTCTCGTCCAAGGAAGAGCTGATCGGCGCGGCCTTCGCCGCCCTCATGGCACGACTGACCGAGGACAGCGCGCGCCGGCTCGCCGATGGCGGCGCCGACCCGGTCGCGCGGCTGTCGGCCTTCGTCGCGGGCGCGCTGAGCCCGCCGGTGATCGACGGGCGCGACATGGCGCTTTGGGCGGCGTTCATGCAGATGACACATCGCGACGCGGCGCTGCGCGCGGTGCATGAGCGCAGCTATCTGGCCTTTCGTGACCGGCTGGAGGCCCTGATCCGCGATGCGCTGACCATCGCCGGGCGCCCGACCCCTGCATCGACGCTGCGCCGCCACGCCATCGCCTGCAACGCCGTGATCGACGGCCTCTGGCTCGAAGGGTCGGCCCTGCCGGACGCCTTCGCCCCGGGCGAGCTGGCCGCCATCGGCCGCGCGTCGGTCGGCGCGCTCCTCGGCCTTGACCTCAATGCTGCGACAGCGGGAGACACACCATGAAGCACGCCGCGATTCTGGATCGGCTGACCGGCCTCGGCGGAGAGAAATGGGCCGTGCATGAACGCGCCCGGACCCTGCAGGCACAGGGGCGCGAGGTCATTCTGCTGACCGTTGGCGAACCGGATGTGCCGGCACCCGACAGCCTGATCGACGCCACATGCGATGCGATGCGCGCGGGGCGCACGGGCTATTCCAACGGCCGCGGCGAGGCGGCACTCCTGGAGGCGCTTTCCGAACGCTACAGCACCCGGCTCGGCCGGCCGATCACATCGCGGCAATTCCTGTGTTTTCCCGGAACGCAGACCGCGCTTTTTGCCGTTCTGACGGGGCTGACGGGGCCGGACACCGAGGTGCTGGTCGGCGATCCGATGTATGCGACCTATGAGGGGCTGATCCGTGCTGCGGGCGCCGGGATGGTGCCGGTTCCGCTGCGGCCGCAGGCCGGCTTCCGGATGCGCGCCGACGACCTTGCCGCGCGGCTGACCCCGCGCAGTCGCGCGGTGCTGCTCAACTCGCCGCACAACCCGACCGGCGCGGTTCTGGATGCGCGCGATATCGCCGAGATCGGGGCGCTGGCACAGGCGCATGATCTGTGGATCATCGCCGACGAGGTCTATGAAGAGCTGATCCATGACGGCAGCCCTTTCGCCTCGCCGCTCGCCGATCCGGCGCTGGCCGACCGGGTCGTCGTCACCTCCAGCCTGTCCAAGTCGCACGCCGCGACGGGCTTTCGGTCAGGGTGGTGCGCCGGCCCCGAAGCGCTGATCACGCGGCTCCTGCCGCTGGCCGAGACGATGCTGTTCGGCAATCAGCCCTTCATCGCAGATGCGACCGCCGCGGCGCTGCGCGCCCCCTCGCCGGTGGCGCCGGGCATGCGGGAACGGCTGCGCCAGCGCGCCCAGATGGTGGCCGGGCGCCTCGACGGCGTCGGGGGGCTGCGGGTGCACCGCCCGCAGGCCGGAATGTTCGCACTGGTCGATGTCGGCGCGACGGGGCAGGACGGGGCGACCTTCGCCATGGATCTGCTTGAACGCACCGGCGTCGCCGTGATGCCCGGCGAGTCCTTCGGTGCGACACTGCCAGAATGGGTGCGGCTCGGGCTGACAGTGCCGGACGACACGCTCGGCACCGCATGCGAGCGCATCGCCGACCACATGGTCGGTCGCATGAGCGCGGTGCGCGCATGACCGGCGTCGGCGTGGCCCTGA
>CAZMBT010000242.1:0-3775 GCA_964564395.1 uncultured Alkalilacustris sp. | reverse complement strand
CCAGCGCCTCGGTCAGCCCGCCGGTCTTGTCGAGCTTGATGTTGACCATGTCGTACTTGCCGCGCAGACGCGGCAGGTCCGCGCGGTCATGACAGCTCTCATCGGCGCAGACCGGCAGCGGCCGCGCGATCTCGCCCAGCATGTCATCCGCGCCGGCAGGCAGCGGCTGCTCCACCATCTCGACACCGAGGCGCAGCAGATGCGGCGCCAGCTCCGCATAGACCTCGGCGCTCCAGCCCTCATTGGCGTCGACGATGATGCGCGCATCGGGCGCGCCGGCGCGCACCGCCTCCAGCCGGGGCATGTCGTCGGGCGTGCCCAGCTTGATCTTCAGAAGCGGACGGTGCGCATGCACCGCAGCCTGCGCCCGCATCTTCTCGGGCGTGTCGAGCGACAGCGTGTACGCCGTCACCTCGGGGCCCGGCGCGTCCAGCCCCGCCAGCTGCCAGACCCGGACCCCGCGCTGCTTGGCCTCAAGGTCCCACAGCGCGCAATCGATCGCGTTGCGCGCGGCCCCCGGCGGCAAGGCGTCCTGCAGCGCCGTCCGATCCAGCGCCCCGTCCCGCGCGGCACCGGCCAGCGCCTCGATCTGCGCGGCCACACTTTCCAACGTCTCGCCGTAACGCGCATAGGGCACGCATTCGCCGCGCCCGCGCGCGGCCCCGTCGGTGGCGGTCACCGTCAGCACCTCCGCCGTGCTGCGCGAGCCGCGCGCGATGGTGAACACCTGCGCGAGGCGGAACGTCTCGGGCCTGACCGTCAGTTCCATCGCCTCACACCGCCGCCAGCGCATCCACCAGGCGCGCGGCGCCGTCGCGGAACGGGTCCACCGCCGGCAGGCCCATGCGTGCCTCGACCTCGGCGAGATAGCTTCGCGCATCCGCCACCGACAGACCCGCCGTGTTCACCGAGATCCCGATCACCTGACAGCCGGGATTGGCGACATGCGCCAGCTGCAGCGCCAGATCGCGCAGTGCCTCCAGGCTGGGCACCGCATAGCCGGGCAGCCCGCGCATGTGCGCGCGTGTCGGCTCATGGCACAGGATCAGCGCGTCGGGCTGGCCGCCATGGATCAGCGCCAGTGTCACACCCGAATAGGACACGTGAAACAGCGACCCCTGCCCCTCGATCAGGTCCCAGTGATCCGGGTCGTTGTCGGGGGTGAGCCATTCGATGCTGCCGGCCATGAAATCCGCGATCACCGCATCGAGCGGAACACCCTCGCCGGTGATCAGGATGCCGGTCTGGCCGGTGGCGCGGAAACTGGCCTTCATCTCGCGCGTGCGCATCTCGCGCTCCATCGCCAGGGCCGTGTACATCTTGCCCACCGAGCAATCCGTGCCCACGGCGAGGCAACGCCTGCCGCGGCGCGCCTCGCCGCTGGCGATCGGATACGTCACCGTCGGCACGCGCACATCATGCAGCTGCCGTCCCGTGGCGCGCGCCACCGCGGCAAGGTCCTCCTCGTCGCGCAGCAGATTGTGAAGCCCCGAGGCAAGGTCGAATCCCTCCTCGAGCGCCTGCACCAGCACCTTCTTCCAGGCCGGCGAGATGACGCCGCCGCGATTGGCGACCCCGATCACCAGCGTCTTCACCCCGGCAGCGCGCGCTTCGGCCAGATCCATGTCGGGCAGGCCCATATCCGCCTTGCACCCCTCCAGCCGGTACTGACCGACTGCGAATTCGGGGCGCCAGTCCTTGATCCCCTGCGCGACCTTGGCGGCCAGCGGGTCCGGCGCATCGCCGAGAAACAGCAGATAGGGGGTCTCGATCATCGAATTCTCCGTCGTTGAACGGCAAAGCCTATGCGGGATGGCGCCGAATGTGATCGACCTCTGGACCGCTCCGGCCCGCAGCTTGCGAATATTCCACATCTGCGGGAAGGTCTGGCGCGGATTTCTTGCGCCGCCCCGGCTTCATGACGAAATTTGCCGCTGCTGTCCAGTGGCCGCACCGCCGGATTTCTGCGACTGCAAAAGGCGGGTTGAAGGCGGCGACGCAATAATCTACCGATCCGAATAAGTAACAGGCAACTTCCTTGCACGGAGAGTCGTGATGAGCTTTCGCATCCAGCCCACCCCGCCGGCGCAGCCGAATCGCTGCCAGCTTTTCGGACCCGGCTCGCGCCCGGCCCTGTTCGAGAAGATGGCCGCGAGCGCGGCGGATGTGATCAATCTCGACCTCGAGGACTCGGTTGCTCCGGATGACAAGGTGGCCGCGCGCGACAACGTCGTCGCGGCCACGCGGCAGGTCGATTGGGGCGGCAAGCAGCTTTCGGTGCGCATCAACGGGCTCGACACGCCGTGGTGGCACAAGGATGTCATTGCGCTCTTGGAGCACGGCGGCGACCGGCTCGACCGGATCATGATCCCCAAGGTTGGCGGCGCCGAGGATCTCTATGCCGTGGACGCGCTTGTCACGGCGGTTGAACGCGACACCGGGCGCGAAAAGCCGGTCGCCTTCGAGGTGATCATCGAATCGGCCGCCGGCATCGCCCATGTCATGCAGATCGCCGCGGCCACGCCGCGGCTGCATGCGATGAGCCTCGGCGCGGCGGATTTCGCCGCCTCGATGGGCATGGCGACAACGGGCATCGGCGGCACCCAGGAAAATTACTACATGCTCCATGAGGGCCAGCGCCATTACGCCGATCCCTGGCACTGGGCGCAGGCGGCGATCGTGGCCGCCTGCCGCACCCATGGCGTGCTGCCGGTGGACGGCCCCTTCGGCGACTTCTCGGATGATGACGGCTTTCGCGCGCAGGCGTGGCGCTCGGCGACGCTGGGCATGGTCGGCAAATGGGCGATCCACCCCAAGCAGGTCGCGCTCGCCAACGAGGTCTTCACCCCCTCCGATGCCGCCATCGCCGAGGCGCGCGAGATCCTCGCGGCGATGGAGCAGGCCAAGGCCCGCGGCGAAGGCGCGACGGTCTACAAGGGGCGGCTCGTCGATATCGCCTCGATCAAGCAGGCCGAGGTCATCGTGCGCCAGGCCGAGATGATCGGCGCCTGAGCCGCGCCGTTGCAATCAGCCATCGCACGCGCCATACAGCGCGGGCGATGGTTGCAAGCACGAGGCGGGCACGAATGAACTATCTCGACTTCGAAAAGCCGCTGGCCGAGATCGAGGGCAAGGCCGAGGAGCTGCGCGCCATGGCGCGCCAGAATCCCGAAACCGATGTCGAGAAGGAGGCCAGCGCCCTCGACCGCAAGGCCGAGAACATGCTGCGCGACCTCTACAAGGCGCTGAGCCCGTGGCGCAAATGCCTCGTCGCGCGCCACCCCGACCGGCCGCATTGCAAGGACTATATCGACGCGCTGTTCACCGAATACACACCGCTCGCAGGGGACCGCAACTTCGCCGACGACCACGCCATCATGGGCGGGCTGGCGCGGCTGCAGGACCGTCCGGTGATGGTGATCGGGCAGGAACGCGGCCATGACACGAAAAGCCGGATCGCACGCAATTTCGGCATGGCGCGGCCGGAGGGCTATCGCAAGGCGGTGCGGCTGATGGATATGGCGCACCGATTCGGCCTGCCGGTGATCACCCTGGTGGACACCCCCGGCGCCTATCCCGGCAAGGGCGCCGAAGAACGCGGCCAGTCCGAGGCCATCGCGCGGGCGACGCAGAAATCGCTCGAGATCGGTGTGCCGGTGGTGTCGGTCGTCATCGGTGAGGGCGGCTCGGGCGGCGCGGTCGCGCTGGCCAGCGCGAACCGCATCGCGATGCTCGAACACTCGGTCTATTCCGTGATCTCGCCCGAGGGCTGCGC
>CAZMBT010000241.1:0-3789 GCA_964564395.1 uncultured Alkalilacustris sp. | reverse complement strand
GCCATTGGCTTCGGCGGCTTCGGCCAGCGCCTGCCCATGGGTGGCGAGCATCGCCTTGTTTGCGGTGACGACATCCTTGCCGGCGGCAATGGCGGCCTCGGTCGTTGCCTTCGCCGGGCCGTCCGCGCCGCCCATCAGCTCGACCACGACATCGACATCCGCGCGTCGTGCCAGTACGACGGGGTCGTCTTCCCAGGCATAGGCCGAGATGTCCGCATTGCGATTCTTCGCCCGGTTGCGCGCCGAAATCGCGGTGATCTCGATCGGGCGGCCGGACCGCGCCGCCAGCAGCTCGGCATGGGCCTGAACGATCTTGATCACGCCGATGCCGACCGTGCCGAGACCGGCAATGCCAAGACGCAGGGGTTCGGTCATCTGAAGCTCCGTGGCTGTGGCGCGCGTGAAGCCGCCTGTTAGCGCGATGCCCGACAAGTTGCAACGCGCCGCGCCACAACGGTCAGTCCTGCGCCGTCTGCTGACGAAGACGCGCCGCGCGCAGCCGCAGGGCCGCGATGCGCGCGGCGAAGGCGGCCTCCTCCTGCGCGTATTCGGCGGGATCCCCCGGCGGCGCGACGGCCAGCACATCATCAAGCGGCAGAAGTCGCGGAGAGCTGGTGACGCCGGGCTGGAGTACCGGCGGCGTTTCCAGCTGCGGGGGGGCCGCGCACCCGGCCAGCGCGAGCAGGATCAGTGGCTGGGCCACGCGTCGGGGCCATGGCGCGGCCGAAGATTGTGAAGGGCTTCGCATGGGTGGCTTTCCGTGAACTCGGTCGCGATGCTAGCCCGCCGCAACCGGCGCCTCAAGGCGCGTAACGCTTTGCTCGGGCGTCGGCATCGGGTATGGGCGGGGCATGGCTCGCAAGACGGGATCGCAAGGGCAGCTGACCGACGCGCGCATCCGCGCGGCGGCACTGCGGTTGTTTGCACGTTACGGATACGCGGCGGTGTCCATGCGCCGCATCGCGCGCGAGGTGGGCCTGCAGGCGGGTGCGCTATATCTCTACACGCCCGACAAGCAGACGCTGCTGTTCGAGTTGATGACCGGGCACATGCAGGAGCTGCTGACCGCCTGGACGCGGGAGCCCGACGTGTCGGACCCGCTGGCCCGGCTCGAGGTGTTTACCCGCTTTCACATCCGCTTTCACCTCACACGGCCGGATGCGGTGTTCGTCTCCTACATGGAGCTTCGCAACCTCGAACCGGCCAACTTCAGGGTCGTCGAGGGCCAGCGCCGCCGCTACGAGGACGTTCTGGAGGGTATCCTGAAGGCGGGTCAGGCGGCACGGGTCATGACTGTCCCCGACACCAAGCTGACGACATTGGCGCTGATCGCGATGCTTACGGGAGTGAATACCTGGTATCGCGAGGGCGGACGGCTCGAACGCGGTCGGGTCGAGGAAATCTACTGGGACATGGTGCGCAACTCGGTCGGGGCTGTGGCGCGATCTCAACGCCCGGCCGGGGCCGTGGCCGGGCCCTGACGCGAAACCCGATCACGCGGTCGGGATTGGGCTTTCATATCCTGTCTGGTCGGATAGGCTGCGGAGCGGGAGGAAAGCGGCATTCCGGCCGGGTCCGGGGTGCCGGCGCGACCAGCCAGCCATACGGATTTCGAGGGAGGACGACATGGAAGTTCAGACGGAGCCGGGATTTCGCGAGAGCGTCGATCTGATGTTCAACCGCGCCGTCGCGCTGATGGATCTTTCGCCGGGGCTGGAGGAAAAGATCCGGGTTTGCAATGCCACCTATATCGTGCGCTTCGGCGTCCGGCTCCGCGGGGCGATCCATACCTTCACGGGCTACCGCTCGGTTCATTCCGAGCACATGGAGCCGGTCAAGGGCGGCATCCGCTACGCCACCGCCGTCGATCAGGACGAGGTCGAGGCGCTCGCGGCGCTGATGACCTACAAGTGCGCCCTGGTGGAAACGCCGTTCGGCGGCTCAAAGGGGGGGCTGTGCATCGATCCGCGCGACTGGGACGAGCATGAGCTCGAACAGATCACCCGGCGCTTTGCCTATGAGCTGGCCAAGCGCGACCTCATCCATCCCAGCCAGAACGTACCGGCGCCCGACATGGGCACCTCGGAACGCGAGATGGCCTGGATCGCGGATCAGTATTCGCGCATGAACACCACCGACATAAATGCGCGCGCCTGCGTGACGGGCAAGCCGCTCAATTCCGGCGGCATCGCGGGGCGTGTCGAGGCGACGGGGCGCGGCGTGCAGTATGCGCTGCGCGAGTTCTTCCGCCATCCCGAGGACATCAAGACCGCGGGGCTTTCGGGCACGCTGAAGGGCAAACGGGTGATCGTGCAGGGCCTCGGCAATGTGGGCTATCACGCGGCGCATTTTCTGCAGACCGAGGACGGCGCGAAGATTGTCGGCATCGCGGAACGCGACGGCGCCGTCTTCAGTGAGGAGGGCCTCAACGTCGAGGCGGTGCGCGACTGGATCGCCAAGCATGGCGGGGTCAAGGGCTGCCCGGGATGCACCTACACCGAAGACGGGGCCGCCATGCTGGAGGAGGAGTGCGACATCCTGATCCCGGCTGCGCTGGAAGGAGTGATCAATCTGGGCAATGCCGAGCGCATCAAGGCGCCGCTGATCATCGAAGCTGCGAACGGCCCGGTAACGGCGGCGGCCGACGATGTATTGCGCCGCAAGGGCACCGTGATCATCCCGGACCTCTATGCCAATGCGGGCGGTGTGACCGTGTCGTATTTCGAATGGGTCAAGAACCTGTCGCATATCCGCTTCGGCCGCATGCAGCGTCGACAGGAAGAGGCCCAAAACCGCATGCTGGTCGATGAGCTGGAACGCCTGTCGGCGGACAAGGGGCTGGGCTGGGAGCTTTCGCCGGGCTTCAAGGAACAGTTCATCCGCGGCGCCGGGGAGCTGGAGCTGGTGCGCTCGGGCCTCGACGACACGATGCGGACCGCCTATCAGGCCATGCGCGAGGTCTGGCATTCGCGCGAGGATGTCGAGGATCTGCGCACCGCAGCTTTCATCGTGGCGATCCAGCGGGTCTCGTCGAGCTACCGCGCCAAGGGCTTGTGACGGCGCAGCCCGGCTCTGCCGGACCCTTCGGCACGAATACGGTTGCCGGGCATTGAAACCCGGCCGAAAACCGGTTTCAGTGACGACGGCACAGGCGGAGGCGGCGCATGCGGTATTCGGGCTTTCGGGTCTTGGCGCAGGGGTTGCGCGGCAACCGGGGCTGGACCCCGGTGTGGCGTGACCCGCAACCGCGCGCGGAATACGACATGGTGATCATCGGCGGCGGCGGGCACGGCCTCGCCACCGCCTATTACCTGGCGCGCAATCACGGTGTGCGCAGTATCGCGGTGCTTGAGAAGGGGTATCTCGGCAGCGGCAATATCGGCCGCAACACCACCATCGTGCGCGCCAATTACTTCCTGCCCGGCAACTCCGAGTTCTACTCGCATTCGCTGAAGCTGTGGGAGGGGCTGGAAGCCGAGCTGAATTACAATGTCATGCATTCGCAGCGCGGGCTGATCAATCTGTTTCATTCCGACGGCCAGCGCGACGCCTTCGCCCGGCGCGGCAATGCGATGGTCAACCAGGGCGACGATGCGGAGCTGCTGGACGGCGAGGGCGTGCGGCAGATGCTGCCCTTCCTCGATTTCGAACAGACGCGCTTTCCCATCTATGGCGGGCTCTATCATCCCCGGGGCGGTACTGCGCGCCATGACGCCGTGGCCTGGGGCTATGCGCGCGCCGCCGATGCGCGCGGCGTCGATCTGGTGCAGAACTGCGCCGTCACCGGGA
>CAZMBT010000240.1:0-3792 GCA_964564395.1 uncultured Alkalilacustris sp. | reverse complement strand
CGGTGTGCTGGTTGCACAGATAGCGCACCAGCGCCTGCGCCATGGTCAGGCGAATTGTCGTGCGGCTCATCGGCTCCTCCCCGCGCTGCGATGCTTCGTACAGAATGTTTATTGACAATCGGTACATCTTGCAATGATTATTGCTTACGAAATGGCGGCCGCAGGGGCAGCCGCCGGTGCAGCCACCGGGCGCGCTGCAAGGGGAGGAGCCGAATGATCCGAATCGCCGTACTGGGCTGCGGTCGCATCGGGCGGATGCACGCTGCCAACATCGCGGCGCATCCCCGCGCCGCGCTTGCCATGGTCCATGACGTGCATGCCCCCGCAGCCGAGGCCGTCGCCGCCGAGCACGGTGTCCCGACGGCAAGCGCCAAGGACGCCTTCGGCCCCGGCATTGATGCCGTGCTCGTGGCGACCGCGACCGAGACGCACGCCGACTTCATCGAGCGCGCCGTCGCGGCGGGCAAACCGATCCTGTGCGAAAAGCCGATCGACCTCGATCCGGCCCGCGTGGCACGCTGCGCGCAGGCCATCGCGGGCACGTCGGTGCCGGTGCAGATCGGCTTCAACCGACGTTTCGACCCGGGCCACCGCGCGGCGCGCGAGGCGCTGCGCGCCGGTGAGATCGGCGCGCTGCAACAGGTGATCATTACCTCGCGGGACCCGGCGATGCCGCCGCGCGATTACTACGCCGCCGCCGGCGGGCTGCTGCGCGACATGACGATCCATGATTTCGATCTGGCGCGCTTCATGCTGGGCGAGGAACCGGCCGAGATATTCGCCACGGCCGGGCGGCTCAGCGACCCGGCGCTGATGGCCGAACTCGACGACCATGACAGCGCCATGATCGTGATGCGCACGGCCTCGGGCCGCCAGTGCCACATCAACAACGCCCGCTGTGCCGTCTATGGCTACGACCAGCGCGTCGAGCTGCTGGGCGATGCGGGGATGCTGATCTCGGGCAATCGCAAGCCGCATGAGCTGCGCCGCTACACCGCCGCGCAGGCCGAGGCCGCCACGCCCTACGAATTCTTCTTCGCCGAGCGCTACGCCGAGGCCTTCCGCGCCCAGCTCGATGCCTTCTTCGACAGCATCGGGACCGGCGCGCCGGTGCAGGCCAGCTTCGAGGACGGCCAACGCGCGCTGATGCTGGCGGAGGCGGCCTATCGGTCGCTGCGGGAGGGGCGGATGCTGCGCATCGAGGAGGTGACGACATGACCCCGAACCCGATAAGGCAACGCTGGGCCGGGGGTGGCCCGGCGGTCAATGGCTGGCTGTCGATGTCCTGTCCCTTCGCCGCCGAGGTGATGGCCGAACAGGGTTTCGACAGCCTGACCGTCGATCTGCAGCATGGCGTCATCGACTATGCCGGCGCGGTGGGCATGTTCCAGGCCATGCGCGCGAGCGGCGTGGCGCCCATGGCGCGGGTGCCCTGGCTCGACCCCGGGGCGGTGATGAAAGTGCTCGATGCCGGGGCGATCGGGGTGATCTGCCCGATGATCGACACCGCCGAGCAGGCCGCGCGCCTTGCCGAGGCGGTGCGCTACCCGCCCGCAGGCCGGCGCAGCTTCGGGCCGACACGCGCCGCACTGTCGGCGGGGCCACATTATTTCGAGGGGGCCAATGCCGAGGTGCTCGCGCTTGCGATGATCGAGACGGCCGAGGGGGTCGCCAATCTCGATGCCATCCTCGCCACGCCGGGGCTCGACGGGGTCTATGTCGGGCCTGCGGATCTCACGCTCGGGGTGACGCAGGGCCGGCTCGGCCCCGGCTTCGACCGCGAAGAGCCGGAGATGGTCGAACTGATCCAGCGCATCGCGCAGGCCGCCCGCGCCGCCGGGCGCCGCGCCGGGCTGCATTGCGGCGCGCCGGAATATGCCGCGAAGGCGGCGGGCTGGGGGTACGACCTGGTGACGATGGGCACGGATGCGCGGCTGCTGGCCGACGCGGCGGCGCTGACGGTGTCGCGCACCCGGACCCTGCTGGACGCCGGGCGCGGGGCGGAGGGGAACTGATGCCGCATGCCGTCATTGCCGGGCCGATCCATTCGGCGGGGGTTGCGCTCCTGGAGGGGCGGGGATGGCGCTGCACACATGTCACCGAGGATACGCCCGATGCCTATCGCGCCGCCCTGCCCGGGGCCGATGCGCTGCTGATCCGCACACAGCCGCTGCCGGCCGAGGCGATCGCGCAAGCGCCTGCGCTGCGCCTCGTCTCGCGTCACGGCGTGGGGTATGATGCGGTGGACCGGAACGCACTCGCGGCGCGGGGGATTCCGCTTGCCATCATCGGCGACGTCAATTCGCGGACCGTGGCCGAGCATGCCATGATGCTGTTGCTGGCGGCGGCGCGGCGGGCGCTGACCAGCGACCGCGCGGTGCGTGCCGGCGAATGGGCCTGCCGCAACGCGCTCGCCTCGCGTGAGCTATTCGGTCGAACGCTGCTCATCGTGGGCTATGGCCGGATCGGGCGTCACCTCGCGGCGATGGCCACAGGCTTCGGGCTGCGCATCCTCGCCTACGATCCCTATCTCGATGCAACGGCGTTCGATGGCGCCGAGCGCGCCGAGACCCTGGCCCCGGCACTGGGCGAGGCGGATTTCGTTTCACTGCACCTGCCAAGGGGCGACGGCCAGATCCTCGACGCGGCGGCGATCGCGCGCATGAAGCCCGGCGCCGTCGTCGTCAACACGGCGCGGGGCGGGCTGATCGACGAGGCGGCGCTGGCCGAAGCGCTTCATGCCGGCCATCTGGGCGCCGCCGGACTCGACGTGTTCGCGACCGAGCCGCCGCCGCCCGATCATCCGCTGCAAGCCTGCGACAGCGCGATCCTGACACCGCATTCCGCCAGCCTGACCGCCGACTGCGCCGAACGCATGGCGCTGCGCGCCGCGCAGAACATTCTCGATCACTTCGATGGCCGGCTCGATCCCGGCTTCGTGGTGCAGGCGCCGGGATGAGCGATTGCTCCGGGCCGCGCCCGGAGGAAAGGCCGCACCGGCCCCGGCGGCAAGATGACGGGGCCGACCAAGGGAGGATGACATGAAAAAGCTACTGACAACGACCGCTGTCGCCATTGCCGGGTTGGGCCTCGCGGCGCCCGCCGCGGCGCAGGGCGAGAACTTCGTGCTGATCAGCCACGCCCCCGATGGCGACAGCTGGTGGAACGTGATCCAGAACGCGATCCGCGTCGCCGGCGATCAGATGGATGCCAATGTCGACTACCGCAACCCGACAACGGGCGATCTGGCCGACATGGCGCGCATCATCGAGCAGGCCGCCGCCGGCAACACCGACGGCATCATCGTCACCATCGCGGATTACGACGTGCTCGAAGGGCCGATCCGCAGCGCCGTGGATCGCGGCATCCCGGTGGTGACGATCAATTCGGGCACCATCGAACAGTCGCAGCAGCTCGGCGCGATCCTGCATGTCGGTCAGCCGGAATACGATGCGGGCTACGGGGCCGGGCAGCGCGCCGTCGAGGAGGTCGGCGCCGAGTCCTTCCTGTGCGTGAACCACTACATCACCAACCCGGCCTCGGTAGAGCGCTGCCAGGGCTTTGCCGACGCGCTCGGCGTCGAACTCGGCAGCCAGATGATCGACTCCGGCATCGACCCGGGCGAGGTGCAAAACAACGTGCAGGCCTATCTGTCATCGAACCCCGACACCGACGCGATCCTGACGCTGGGGCCGAACTCGGCGCATCCGACGCTGCGCGCGCTGGACACGATGGGCCTCGACGGCGAGATCTATTTCGGCACCTTCGACGTCTCCGACGAGATCGTGCAGG
>CAZMBT010000239.1:0-3801 GCA_964564395.1 uncultured Alkalilacustris sp. | reverse complement strand
AGGAGAGCAAGATCTCCGACAACGCCTCTTTCATTGATGATCTCGGGGCCGACAGTCTCGATACCGTCGAGCTGGTGATGGCGTTCGAGGAAGAGTTCGGGATCGAGATCCCCGACGACGCCGCCGAAACCATCCAGACCTTTGGCGATGCGGTGAAGTTCATCTCGGAAGCCCAGTAACCCGCCGGATCGGCGACGGATTTCCAGGCGGCGCCCCTTTGGGGCGCCGCATCACGTTCGAGGTCATGAACCGGCAACGTCGCAGCTGTTCGCGGCGATGTCGCAGCCGACTCCCGTCACGGCGGTATGGGCATTATATTGGTGCCCGCAGAGGAGGAGTCGACATGATCATCTATCCCACGATCGAATTGCAGGGCGGGCGTTGTGTCTCGTTGAGTCGCGGCCGCATGGACGAGCCGGTCATCTGGCATGTGGACCCTGTGGAGAAGGCGTGCGAGTTCGCCAGGGCCGGCGCGAGCTGGATGCAGGTGACGGACTTCGACGCGGTCACCGGAGAGGGCGACAATTCCGAGCTGATCGGCCGGATCATCCGTGAGGCGGGTATTCCGGTGCAGGTGGCGGGTGGTATCCGAAGCCAGGGGCGCGTGGAGGAATGGCTGGATCACGGCGCGGGACGCGTGGTGATCGGAACGGCCGGGGTGATGAACCCGGACATGGTACTGGAGGCGGCCAAGTTTCACCCGGATGCGATCGTGCTGGCGGTGGATATCTTCCGCGGACATGTCATGAGCCAGGGGTGGCGCGAGACCAGCACCTTCACCCCCGAGGTGTTTATCGAGGCGTTCGCCGAGGCGCCGCTGGCAGCGATCCTGATCACCGATATCGATGCCGATGTCGGAGATACCGATGCGGCGGTCGGGGTTATCTCGGGGCTGGCCGCGCAGACCCGCACCCCGGTCATTGCGAGCGGCCTGGTCCGCGAGCTCGACGACATTTCGCGCTTGAAGCACGTTCCCAACATCGCCGGGGCGATCATCGGGCGCGCATTGTTCAATCGGGCCGTGGATTTGCAGGAGGCGCTCGAGCTTGCCGCCGAGCCCTGCGCGCCTGCACCGCAGTTCATCTGAACCGGCCGCGGGCGACGGCCCGCGTGCCGGTGCGGCGGGAGGCTTTCGCACTCTTTTCGCGCGCGCCAAAGGGGTGTATCACTCCGGCGCGAAACAGTGGCAGGGATCGAGCGATGCGGCGAGTTGTTGTGACCGGTCTGGGGATGGTGACGCCTCTGGCCAGCGGGGTGGAGGAAAGCTGGCGCCGCCTGCTGGCCGGCGCATCGGGTGCCGGGCCCATCAGCCGCTTCGATGCCGGGCATCTGGCCACCACCTATGCGTGCGAGATTCCGCGCGGCGACGGTGCCGACGGCGACTTCAATCCCGATGACTGGATGGCGCCCAAGGAACGGCGCAAGGTAGATGATTTCATTCTTTACGGCATGGCAGCGGCGGATATGGCGGTGCGCGATGCCGGCTGGACGCCGCAGGATCCGCAGGACTGCCTGCGCACCGGGGTCATGATCGGATCGGGAATCGGCGGGCTGTCCAGCATCGCGGACACCGCCGTTCTGATCAAGGAGCGCGGTGCCAGGCGCGTGTCGCCCTTCTTCATTCCCGGCGCGCTGATCAATCTGGTGTCAGGGCAGGTCAGCATCCGCTACGGCTTCAAGGGGCCGAACCATGCGGTGGTGACGGCGTGTTCGACCGGCGCCCACGCCATCGGCGATGCCGCGCGGCTGATCATGCTCGACGATGCCGATGTGATGGTGGCCGGCGGGGCCGAGAGTCCGATCTCGGAGATCGGTATTGCGGGCTTCAATGCCTGCAAGGCGCTGTCCACCAAGCGCAGCAACGATCCGCAGGCGGCGAGCCGGCCTTATGACGTCGATCGCGACGGCTTTGTCATGGGCGAGGGCGCCGGGGTCGTGGTGCTTGAGGAATATGAGCATGCCAAGGCCCGCGGCGCACGGATCTATGCCGAGATCCTGGGTTACGGGCTGTCGGGGGATGCCTACCACATCACCGCGCCCTCCGAAGATGGCGACGGCGGATATCGCGCGATGGAAGCGGCGCTGAAGCGCGCCGGGCTGGAACCGGGGCAGGTCGACTACATCAACGCGCACGGCACCTCGACGATGGCTGACCTCATCGAGCTGGAGGCGGTCGAGCGCCTGCTTGGTGATGCGGCGTCGCGCGCCTCGATGAGTTCCACCAAATCGTCCATCGGGCACCTGCTGGGCGCGGCGGGGGCCGTCGAGGCGATATTCTGCATCCTGGCGTTGCGCGATCAGATCGTGCCGCCCACGATCAATCTGGACGCGCCGGCGGTGACGCCGCAGCTCGATCTGGTGGCGAACGTGGCGCGCGAGCGCGAGGTTTCAGTGGCGATGTCCAACTCCTTCGGGTTTGGCGGGACCAACGCGTCGCTGGTGCTGGGGCGGGCCGGCTCCTGATGCTGCGCGCCATCGCGTCCGGTGCGCTGTCATTGGCGGTTGTGGCGCTGGCGCTTGCCGCCGGGCTGATCCTGTGGGGCCAGCATGAATTCACCCGCGCGGGGCCGTTGACGGAGGGGATCTGCCTGCGGGTGGAGCGCGGGGCGGGGGTGCGCGACGTCGCCGAGAGCCTGCGCGATCACGACGCGATCCGTACGCCGAGCGTATTCAGGCTCGGCGCGCGGCAGACCGGGCAGGCCGACCGCTTGAATTTCGGTGCGTATCGCGTGCCCGAGCGCGCGTCCATGCAGGAGATTCTGGATATCCTGACGCGGGGCGGCGCCAGCACCTGCGGTGCCGAGGTGAATTTCCGCATCGGCGTGACCGATGCCGAAACCCGGGTTCGGATGCTGGACCCGGCCAGTGACACCTTCGAGTTGATTGCCAATTTCGCGCCACAAGACGATGATATTCCATCGGAATATGAAGATGTGGCTGCGCAGCCGGAGACACGGTTCCGCGTGACTGTCGCCGAAGGTGCGACAAGTTGGCAAATCGTTGACGCGTTATCGCACGCGCCGTTCCTGACCGGCACTGTCGAGGCGGCGCCCGAGGAAGGCGCGCTTGCGCCGGGCAGCTACGACATCACGCCGCAGACCGGACGCGCCGCGCTGATCGAGCGTATGCGGGCCCGCCAGACCGAGATCCTGGAAGCGGCGTGGCAGGCCCGCGCCGAGGGGTTACCTTACGACACGCCGCAGGAGGCGCTGATCATGGCCTCCATCATCGAGAAGGAAACCGGCGTCGCACAGGAGCGCGGGCTGGTGGCAAGCGTCTTCGTCAACCGTCTGCAACGCCCGATGCGGCTGCAGACGGACCCGACGGTGATCTACGGCATCACCGAGGGGCGCGGCACGCTGGGGCGCGGCTTGCGGCGCAGCGAGCTGGATGCCGTGACGCCCTACAATACCTATCAGGTGGACGGGCTTCCGCCGACGCCGATCGCGAATCCCGGCCGCGCGAGCATCGAGGCGGCGTTGAACCCGGCGGAGTCGGAGTATCTGTATTTCGTGGCCGACGGGACCGGCGGGCATGCCTTCGCCCGGACCCTCGAGGAGCACAATCGCAATGTTGCGCGGTGGCGCGCCATCGAGGCCGAGCGCCGCGAGGCAGCCGAGGCGGCCGAGGCGGACTGAGGCAAGGCCGCGCTTCGCCATTTCCTTTACAGGGTGTTAAAGGGGCGCGCACAAGGCGCTGATATGGAACGAAAATCGCTTGACTCTGCGCCCGGTCACATGTAGAAGTTCGGGCAAGCTGGACGAGGTGGGCAAGCGGCACGGGGCAACCCGGCGCCGCTTT
>CAZMBT010000238.1:0-3816 GCA_964564395.1 uncultured Alkalilacustris sp. | reverse complement strand
TGCCCATCAGGCTGAACTTGCCGACCTTGTAGGCGCGCCCGGCCTCCTTGAGCTCTTCCTCGGTGGCGCCCACATCGGCGACCTCGGGGTTCGTGTAGATCACGCCGGGCACCTTGCCGTAATCGACATGCCCGGCCTGACCGGCGAGGATCTCGGCGCAGGCATAGCCGTCATCCTCGGCCTTGTGGGCCAGCATCGGCCCCTCGATGGCGTCGCCGATGGCGTGGATGCCCGGCACGTTGGTCTCGAACCGGGCATTCGTGGCAACCTGCCCGCGCTTTGTAAGCTCGACGCCCAGCGCATCGAGCCCCAGCCCCGCGAGGTAGGGCCTGCGCCCCGTGGCCACCAGCACGACATCGGCGTCGAGCGTGTGCTCGCTGTCATCCTTGCGCAGCTTGTAGGTCAGCTTGGTCTTGGTCTTGAGCTTCTCGGCAGACTGTACGGCGGCGCCGAGGATGAAGTTCATTCCCTGCTTTTTCAGAATCTTCTGAAACGCCTTGGCAACCTCGCCGTCATTCGTCGGGATCAGGCGGTCCAGATACTCGACCACCGTGACCTCGCTGCCGAGCCGGGCGTAAACGGATCCCATCTCGAGCCCGATCACCCCGCCGCCGATCACGGCAAGCTTCTTGGGGATCTTGCCCAGTTCCAGAGCGCCCGTGGAGCTGACCACGGTCTTTTCGTCGATATCGACCCCGGGCAGGGTCGCGGATTCCGATCCGGTGGCAATGACGATGTGCTTCGCCTCATGGGTGTCCTTGCCGACCCGGACCTTGCCGGCCTCGGGGATCGTGCCCCAGCCCTTGAGCCAGTCGATCTTGTTCTTCTTGAACAGGAACTCGATGCCCTTGGTGTTCTGCGCGATGGTGTCGTCCTTGTAGGCGAGCATCGCCTTCCAATCCACCTTGGGCTTGCCGCCCATCAGCCCCATCTTCTCGAAATTGTGCTGTGATTCGTGCAGCATGTGCGTTGCGTGCAACAGCGCCTTCGAGGGGATGCAACCCACATTCAGGCAGGTGCCGCCCAGAGTCTCGCGGCCTTCGACGCAGGCCACCTTCATACCCAGCTGCGCGGCGCGGATGGCGCCCACATAGCCGCCGGGGCCGGAACCGATGAAGATAACGTCATAACTTGCCATGAAGGACTCCCTTGCCCGGGTTGGAATCGGATGCGGCCCGATCGGGGCCATCTACAGTGTGAAGCGGTTGCCTCATATCAGGGCAACCACGATTATCGTCACTGTGGACAGAAAACCTACCCCCCAGATCAGCGAGCGCCAGGGCACCCAGCCGAAAACATAGGCGGGCACGTACAGGATGCGGGCGGCGAGATAGGCCCAGGCGCAGGCTGCGGAGACCGGGGTCGTGATCTTGAAAAGGGTCAGCACCATGACGGCGATGGCAAAGAGGATCAACGCCTCGAAATGGTTGTTCAGCGCCCGTTGCAGCCGCCCGGCAACCCCGGTGAGCGCGCGGCCCTCGTCGCGCGGGCCGAGCGCGTAATCGACCCCGACCTGCCGGTTGGCGGCCACCGAATACATCACATACTGAACCGCCTGCAAAAGCGCGGCGAGGGCGAGCACGGTGAGTTCTGTGGGCATCCCGTTCATAGCGCGAGGAAATACAGGATGCCGGTGGCGAAGAAGCCGATCAGCCAGCACAGCGTCCGCAGCCCGGTGATGCGAAAGGCATAGGCCGGCAGATAGACGACCCGCGCGGCGAGAAAGACCTGCGCGGCGCTCAGCGATGCGGCCGAGAAATTGTCGCGCACCGCCAGAATCAGGATCGGTGCGGCAAACAGTGCCAGCGCGGTGACAGAGTTGCGCTCGGCCCGTTCCAGCCGGGCGGCGATGCCTTCGGCGCTGCGCTCGGTGTCGCGGGCCGACAGGACGTAGCCCATGCCGAGCTGCGACATGGTGCCGGTGGCCTGCAGCACCAGCGTCAGCGCCACGAACAGGCCGTAGATGGCCAGTATGGACAACTCATCGAACAGCACGGGCATCTCCTTGGCGCTTGGGCGGCGATGCGGGCCGCCGCCGGGTTGAAAATCCATCAGCAATCGACGCGGGCACTCCGGTACATCCTTCGCGCGCAGAAGGCAGGTCGCCGCATCCTCGCCGGACACCGATCACACAGCCCGCAAGCATGACGGTATTCAGCACATTGCTCGGCGCCTGCACAAGCCCGGGACAGGCGAGGAGGGTCCGCTCAGGGTTCAAGGGATCAATACTCCCGCAAGCATGAGCAGCAGCCCGACCGACGCGAAATGCCAGCAGCCGGTGCGCAGCCACGCGATGCCCGAGGCATAGGCGGGCAGAAATGCCAGTCGACCGATAATAAACATGACGACACCTGTTTCGACCAGAGCGCCGCCCCGGCCGGTCCAGAGGCTGACGACGGCGAGTCCGATGAAGATCGGCGCGGACTCGGTGAAATTGTCGAGCGCCCGCTTCAGCCGCCCCGGCATCGGCCCGACCTGTGGCGGCGTGTCGCGCGGCCCCACCGACCAGTCATTGCCGGCCTGCGCCTTGAGCGTCAGCCCCTGCGCACCGATATGCACAAAGCCCAGAATCGCCAGCCCGATCAGCCCGTATGTTACGGTGTCCATGCCATGTCCTCCGGGGGTTCAACCGGCCGGCCCAGCCCGCCCTCCTAGAGATCCATCAGCAACCGCCGCGGGTCCTCCAGCGCTTCCTTGACGCGCACCAGGAAGGTCACCGCGCCCTTGCCGTCCACGATGCGGTGGTCATAGCTCAGCGCGAGATACATCATCGGCCGCGCCACGATCTGCCCGCCCACGACCATCGGGCGCTCCTGGATCTTGTGCATGCCCAGAATGCCCGATTGCGGCGGATTCAGGATCGGCGAGGACATCAGCGAGCCATAAACCCCGCCGTTCGAGATGGTGAAGGAGCCGCCCTGCATCTCCTCCATCGAGAGCTTGCCGTCGCGGGCGCGCTTGCCCATCTCGTTGATGGATTTCTCGATATCGGCGAAGCTGCGCTGATGCGCATCGCGCACCACCGGCACGACGAGGCCGTTGGGCGTGCCCACCGCGACGCCCATATTGACGTAGTTCTTGTAGACGACGTCGGTGCCGTCGATTTCGGCATTGACCTCGGGCACCTCGAACAGCGCATGGCAGCAGGCCTTCACGAAGAAGGACATGAAGCCGAGCTTCACGCCGTGCTTCTTCTCGAACAGGTCCTTGTATTCCTTGCGCAGATCCATGACCGCGGTCATGTCCACCTCGTTGTAGGTGGTCAGCATCGCGGCGGTGTTCTGCGCCTCCTTCAGGCGCTTGGCGATCGTCTGGCGCAGCCGCGTCATCCGGATGCGTTCTTCGCGCGCAGCATCGTCGGCCGGGACCGGCGCACGCGGCGCCGGCGCAGACTCGGAGGCCGGTTTCGCGCCGGTGTCGGACGGCTTTGCGGCAGCCTTCTGCACATCTTCCTTCATGACCCGGCCATCGCGGCCCGACCCCTGTACATCGTCGCGCGACAGGCCCTTTTCCGCCATCATCTTGCGCGCCGATGGCGCATCCTCGACATCGCCGGCCGGGGCTTTTTCGGCCGCCTGCGCCCCGGCGGCGGCGGGCGCGGCCCCGGTGGCTGCCGGGGTGTCACCGGTTGTCATCGTCGCGAGCTTGCCGCCCGCGGCGACGGTCGTGCCTTCCTCGGCGAGGATCTCGCCCAGTGTACCCGCCGCGGGTGCAGGAACTTCGACCGACACCTTGTCGGTTTCCAGCTCGCACATCATCTCGTCGGCTGCGACGGCGTCGCCGGGCTTCTTGAACCAGGTCGCCACGGTGGCTTCG
>CAZMBT010000237.1:0-3831 GCA_964564395.1 uncultured Alkalilacustris sp. | reverse complement strand
CTCGTCGATTTCGAGGATTATTTCCGGCGCTGGCGGTTCAATCACGTCACCACCGTGGAACGCATCATCGGTTTCAAGCGCGGCACCGGCGGCACCTCGGGCGTCGCCTATCTGCGCCGCATGCTCGAAGTGGAGCTGTTCCCTGAACTGTGGCACCTGCGCACCGAACTGTGACCTGCGGTGAGGGTGCCGCGTGTGCCGCGGCCGGTTGCCCGATGCGCGCGAGGCTGTAATCTACGGCGGTCGACGACAGGATCGGACATGGCCATGGACCGGGTCGGACGCATTGCATTTCGCTCGCGCCGCGATCGCCGTGCCCATAGTAGGCCGCGTCGCCGGGCGTCGTGTGCAGCGGCTGCAGGGCTTCTCATGCTGGCCGGGGCATGCACGGATGCGCATCTGGCGCTGTCACCGGCCCCGGCCCTCTACAGCGACGACATTCCCTATCCCGCCGAGACGGTCCCCGAGCATCAGCGCAGCACCGAGGCCGCACTCTACTACGTAACGGATCGCAACATGCAGCCGGCGTCCCGCGGTGGCGTCGCCTATGGCCATGAGCGCTCGGCCTCCATGGCTTTCGGCGTCGCGACGACACGTTTCGGCGGCGTCGCCGACTGGACGCAGCTCGTCGAGCGGAGCACGCTGGGGGGGAGGCGCATCCCCGTCGACTTAACGGTCACCCACCGTGAAGAGATCGCCCGTTTTCCGGCCACACCGCTGGAATTTGAACTGCGCGACGGCCGCCCGGTGACCACAGAGGCGGCGCGCGCGGCGCAAGGCGCCCGGATCGAGACCTTCCAGCGAACCATGGCGCAAGCGTTGAAGGCCTCGGCACGGCCGGATGCACTTGTATTCATTCATGGGTTTCGCCACGACTTCGATGAAGGTCATGCCTCGCTCGCGAATATCTGGCATTACAGCGGCCGTGCCTCGGTGCCCGTGCTTTACAGCTGGCCGGCCGGCAATCCCGGTCTGTTCGGCTATTTCCGCGATCGCGAATCCGGTGAATTCACGGTGCATCACCTCAAGCAGTTCCTGCGTATGCTGGCCGACACGCCGGGGCTGGAACGCATCCAGATCGTCGCACACAGCCGGGGCACCGATATCGCCACCACGGCGCTGCGCGAGTTGATCATCGCGGAACGCAGCGCCGGCCGCGACCCGCGCGCCACGCTCAAGGTGGACGCGCTCATTCTCGCCGCGCCCGATCTCGATTTCGGCGTGGTCGGACAAAGGCTGGTAGCCGAACGCTTCGGTCCGGCCTTCGGACAGATAACCGCCTATCTGAACCCGGACGATAACCGGCTCGGGCTGGCCGAGGCGCTGATGTCGGGAACGCGGTTCGGCCGCATCTCCTTCGACGAGGTCGCGCCGCAGATCCGTACCACCCTTGCCAATGTGCCGAATGTCCATTTCGTGAATGTGAGCAGCGTGACGGGTCGGCACCGACACTCCTACTTTCGCAACAATCCTCATGTGCTTGCCGATATTGTCCTCAAGCTGAGAACCGGCGCATCGCCGGGCACGCCCGAACGTCCGCTGGAGCCCGCCGCGGGCAATTTCTGGCGCCTGCCTCCGGACTATCCTGCGCAGGACATCCCCGGAGCCTACGGCGTCGCGGGCCATGATCGCGCGGCCTCTGCGCCTGCGCGTTGACAGGCGCTCACCCGGGCCGCGTGCCGGTGCCAAGGCAGAACACCTGCAAATCCGCGACATTGGTGCCTGTCGGCCCCGTCATCAGCAGGTCCCCGGCCGCCGCCAGCGCGGTGTAGCTGTCGTTGCGCGCCAGCGCCGCTTCGGGATCGATCCCGGCGGCGGCAATGCGCGAAATGGTGTCATCATCGACCACGGCCCCGGCGGCGTCAGTGGGGCCGTCGCGGCCATCCGTCCCACCGGAGAGAAAAACCCACGGTCCGGCAATCCCCCGCGCCCGCGCCAGGAGCGCAACGCGCAACGCAAGCTCCTGATTGCGCCCTCCCCGCCCGTCACCGCGCAGCCGCACGGTCGTCTCGCCACCGAACAGCCATGTGCCGCGATGCCCCGAAACCCGGTCAAGCACGACCTGCGCCGCATCGGCGACGTCACCGCACAGCGGCTGCGAGGCGGCATGCGCCGCCGGATCGTGGCGCGCCATCGCCTGCAGCGCCATGGCGTTGGAGCCGATCAGCCGGTTCTGCGCGCGCGGCATTTCGCCCGGCAAGGCGGGGTCTTGCGGCCGCTGCAGATACGCGCGCACGGCGTCGGGAAGGTCGGGCCAGAGGCCGTGGCGCCGCAATACGGCCCGCGCATCCGCACGGGTCCCGAGCGGCGCCGCGGTCGGCCCGCTGGCCACGACCCGAAGGTCATCCCCGATCACATCGGACAGGATCAGCGCATGCACCTCGGCCGGGGCGGCGGCGCGCAGCAGCCCGCCCCCCTTGAGCCGCGACAGTTGCTGGCGCACCAGATTCATCTCGGTGATATCGGCACCACAGGCCAGCAGGCTGCGACTGACGGTGATCTTGTCTTGCAGCGACACCCCCGCCACCGGCGCCGGGAGCAGGGCCGACCCGCCGCCCGACAACAGGACCAGCAACCGGTCCCGCGCCGTCAGCGCCTGCGCGACATCCTGCACCGCCTGCGCGGCGCGCAGACCGTCCGCATCGGGAACCGGATGCCCCGCCATGCGGATCTCGGCCCCCGCCACCGGATCGGCATTCCCGTGGTTGGTAACCGCCAGCGCGACCGAAGGCTGTACCGTCTCCAGCGCCGCACGTGTCATCGCACCAGCCGCCTTGCCGAGTGCCACCACGACGAGCCGCCCCCCGGCGCCGGGCGCAGGGGGCGACCACGCTTCGAGCGCTTGCGCCACCGCGCGCCCGGGCTCCACCGCCTTCACACCGGCCTCGAAGAGCCGACGCGCATGCCGCTTCAGGCTGTCGCGCTGCAAAGTATGGTCCCGCATCGGCAGACGATGCACCGGCACGGCAGGACATGTCCAGCCATGCGCCCCGCCCGCGGCCCTTGCCACGACGCCACGCTCACATTATATTTTTGCTATGTTTCACCCGGAGTGAGCCGCCATGTCCGCATCGATGCCCCATTTCGCCGAGGCCGATCAACCGCTTGACGACGAAACGCTGTCACCAGGCGACATGACCGCCCAGGCGCAGGACGCTGCAGCCTTTCTCAAGGCGCTCGCGCATGAGGGGCGGCTGATGATCCTGTGCCATCTGAGCACCGGTGAAAAATCCGTCGGAGAACTCGAAGCGCTGCTGCAATCGCGTCAGGCGGCGGTGAGCCAGCAACTGGCCCGGCTGCGCATGGAGGGGCTGGTCACCTGCCGGCGCGACGGCAAGACGATCTATTACAGCCTTGCCGACGACAAGTCCGCGCGGCTGATCCACCTGCTTTACGACATGTTCTGCGCGCGCTGATTGCCCGGCTCCGGGCGAAGCGCGCGGTCGCATCAGTCCATCCATGCAAGCGCTGAACGCAGGCCGGCACCGGCCGGCCCGCGACAGTGGTGTCCCGGCGTTCGTCAGCCGGCGTTGAGCGCGCGTGCGGCTTCGCCGTCGCGCGCGCCGTAATGCATGATCACCGAGGCGGCGAGGCGCGCGCCTTCACGCGCGGCATCGGCGATGGGCTTGCCCTGCACGATGCCGCCGAGGAAGCCACTGGCAAAGGCGTCGCCCGCGCCCGTGCTGTCGACCACCCGGCTTACCGCTTCGGCCGCGATCCGGTGGGTGCCCGTCGCATCGGCAACGCGCGATCCCTTTTCGCTTTCCGTGACCGCCACGGTGCCGACCTGCGACAGCGCCCAGGCGAGCGCCGCATCCGGGTCGTCATCGC
>CAZMBT010000236.1:0-3844 GCA_964564395.1 uncultured Alkalilacustris sp. | reverse complement strand
GGCTGTGCCGCGCCGTGCCCGACAATCTGGGCCGCAGCATGATCGAGATGTTTTCGCCCGACGATCTTGTGGAACGCGCCGCGCGAACTCCCATTGGCGGGCCCGGGCTGGCGGTGATGGAACAACTGCGCGACGAAGGACGTCCCGCGGTTCTGATCACCGGGCATCTGGGCAATTACGACATGGCCCGCGCGGCGCTGCACGCACGCGGGTACAAGCTGGGCGCGCTGTACCGGCCGATGCGCAATCGCTACTTCAACCAGCGCTACGAGCGGATGCTCAGCCGCATCGACACGCCGATGTTCCCGCGCAACCGGGCCGGAATGGCCCGGATGGTGAAGTTCCTGCGCAGCGGAGGCATGCTGACCATCGTGGCGGACCAGCGCATCGGCACCGGGGCGGCGCTGCGCTTTTTCGGACAGGAGGCGCGCACCGCCCTCTCGGCCGCCGAGCTGGCGCTTCGTTTCGACGCGCCGCTGATCCCCGGCTATGCGATCCGGCGGCCCGACGGGCTGAATTTCGACATCGTCGTCGAAAACCCGGTGCCCCGCGGCAGCGCCGAAGCGATGATGCAGGCGCTCAATGACAGCCTCGAGGCGCAGATCCGCGCGCATCCGGAGCAATGGCTGTGGACGCATCGGCGCTGGAAACTGCCGGCGGGTCAGGGCAGATCGGCCACCGCCAGCACCGGGCCGTGATCGCTTTGCTGGACGATCACCACATACGGATCGTCCGGCGCCGCCTCCGGCGACAGGCTCAGCGCCTCGCGCCCGTCCCATTCCGTCAGCATCTGCCAGTCGGTGACGACGTTGTGATACGTCACGCTGAGGCCGGCATTCTCGCCTTCCGTGATCTTGACGCTGCGGCGCGGCGCATAGCGCACGAGATGCACATTGGCCACCGCGCCGAGCGCGGCTTCGGCGGTCACGTGAATGCGAATGGCGTCACTGCCCTCGCGCGCCGCTTCGAGTTGCACCCCCGTCTCGGAGCCGTAATGGCGCGCGATGGAATCGAGGATGGGCATCGCCGCGTTGCCCTTCAGCCGCTCCTGCCCGGCGACGACCATTTCCGGGGTATAGATGCTCGTCGTGCCGGCCGCGCGCGCATAGCCTTTCTGACGCTCGGTGAAGGCAGGTTGGGCAAAGCTGTCCTCCCAGCCGATGTAATCCCAGTAATCGACATGCAGCGCCAGCGCCGTCACGTTCTCGCGCGCTGCCAGTTCCGCCAGCAGCTTGTCGGCCGGCGGGCAGGCCGAACAGCCCTGCGACGTGAACAGCTCCACCAGCACCGGGTAGGGTTCCGACTCCGCCGCGAGGGCGCCGCCGGGGGTAATGGCCCCGAACGGGGCGATGACAAGCGCACTCAAGAAGCGAAGCATTGGCAGATTCCCGATTTCACCTGCACCCCATTTAGGTCACGCACGGGCGCCGCGCCAATCAAGGTTTAGCGAGTCGGCTGCGCGCTGTCGGCAGGAATGTGCTGTTGGCGCGAACAGTGCACCGTCGTATACAATTTCGGCCCGACGCCCCTTGAATGCGCGCGGGCAATGGGGCATTGAGCACCCAGCAAAACCCCTGTCATCGGAAGGGAGGCCATTCCATGCCCATCAATGTCGGAACCGACAGCGCCAGGACGCGGCGCACGCTCAAGGCGGGCGGAACGCAGTTCGCCTATTACTCGATCGCCGCCGCTGAAAGCGCCGGGCTGGGCAGCTTTGCGCGGCTTCCGGCCGTGCTCAAGGTCGTGCTGGAGAACATGCTGCGGTTCGAGGATGGCGAGACCGTCACGACCGATGACATTCGCGCCTTTGCGGAATGGGCGACACAGGGCGGCCGCAACCCGCGCGAGATTTCCTACCGCCCCGCGCGTGTCCTGATGCAGGACTTCACCGGGGTGCCGGCGGTGGTGGACCTCGCCGCGATGCGCGACGGCATCACGGCACTCGGCGGCGACCCGAAGAAGATCAACCCGCTCAACCCGGTCGATCTGGTGATCGACCACTCGGTCATGATCGACGAGTTCGGCAACCCGCGCGCCTTCCAGATGAACGTGGACCGCGAATACGAACGCAACATGGAACGCTACAAGTTCCTCAAATGGGGGCAGGAGGCGTTCGACAACTTCCGCGTCGTCCCGCCGGGCACCGGCATCTGCCATCAGGTCAACCTGGAGTACCTGTCGCGCACCGTATGGTCGGACACCGATCAGAACGGCGAGATGGTCGCCTATCCCGACACGCTGGTGGGCACCGACAGCCACACCACCATGGTCAACGGCCTTGCGGTGCTGGGCTGGGGCGTGGGCGGCATCGAAGCCGAGGCCGCGATGCTGGGCCAGCCGATCTCGATGCTGATCCCCGAAGTTGTCGGGTTCGAGCTCACCGGCGCGATGGTCGAGGGCACGACGGCGACGGACCTCGTGCTCAAGGTCACGCAGATGCTGCGCGAGAAGGGCGTGGTGGGCAAGTTCGTCGAATTCTACGGCGACGGGCTCGATCACCTGCCGCTGGCCGACCGCGCCACCATCGGCAACATGTCGCCCGAATTCGGCGCCACCTGCGCCTTCTTCCCCATCGACGGCGAGACGCTGCGCTATCTCGAGCAGACGGGCCGCGACAAGGACACGGTCGCGCTGGTCGAGGCTTATGCCAAGGAAAACGGCATGTGGCGCGACGAAAGCTACGCGCCGATCTATTCGGACACGCTGCACCTCGACATGGGCGATGTCGTTCCGGCGATATCCGGGCCGAAGCGGCCGCAGGATCACACCCCGCTCGACCGCGCCGCGCGCAACTTCTACCATGTCGTCTCCGACCATCGCGGTATCGATACGACGCATGATTCGCGCGAGATGGCCGAGGAAGGCCCCGCCCCCACGATCGCCAACGCCACGGATCTGCGCAAATCCGCCAGGGTCGAGGGCGAGGATTACGAGCTGCGCGACGGCTCGGTGGTGATCGCGTCGATCACGTCCTGCACCAACACCTCGAACCCCTATGTCATGATCGGCGCGGGACTCGTGGCGCGCAAGGCGCGCGAGCGCGGGCTCACCCGCCGGCCGTGGGTCAAGACCTCGCTCGCGCCGGGCAGCCAGGTGGTGACCGAATACCTCGAGGCGGCGGGGCTGCAGGAGGATCTCGACGCGCTCGGCTTCAACCTCGTGGGCTATGGCTGCACCACCTGCATCGGCAATTCGGGGCCGCTGCAGCCCGAGATCTCCAAGGCGATCAACGACAACGACCTGATCGCCTGCTCGGTGCTGTCGGGCAACCGCAACTTCGAGGGGCGCATCTCGCCCGATGTGCGGGCCAACTATCTGGCCTCGCCGCCGCTTTGCGTGATCTACGCCATCGCCGGCGACATGAACATCGATGTCACCAAGGACGCGATCGGCACCGACAAGGACGGCAAGCCCGTCTACATGGCCGATCTCTGGCCAAGCCTGAAGGAGATCAAGGAGCTGGTCGATCGCACCGTCACGCGCGAGGCGTTCCAGTCGAAATACGCCGATGTCTTCAAGGGCGACGAGAAATGGCAGGGCGTCGAGGTCACCGACAGCCTGACCTATGACTGGCCCGAATCGACCTATGTGCGCAATCCGCCCTACTTTCAGGGCATGTCGGCCGCGGCGGGCCGTATCGCGGATGTCAAGGGCGCGCGGGTGCTGGCCATTCTGGGCGACATGGTCACCACCGATCACATCAGCCCGGCCGGCAGCTTCAAGCCCGACACCCCGGCGGGGCGCTACCTGCAGGACAAGGGCGTGCAGCCGCGCGAGTTCAACTCCTACGGCGCGCGGCGCGGCAATCACGAGGTGATGATGCGCGGCACCTTCGCCAATATCC
>CAZMBT010000235.1:0-3854 GCA_964564395.1 uncultured Alkalilacustris sp. | reverse complement strand
CGGTGCGGCCCGATATCCTGATCTCGGGCGATTTCATCGTCGGGTTTCCGGGCGAAACCGAGGCGGATTTCGAAGCCACGATGGAGCTGGTGCGCGCGGTGCGCTACGGGCAGTGCTATTCCTTCAGGTATTCGCCGCGTCCCGGCACCCCCGCAGCCGAACGTGACGCGGTGCCAGCCGATGTCGCGGATACCCGGCTGCAGCGACTGCAGGCGTTGTTGTCGCAACAGCAGCGCGACCTGCAGGAGGCGATGATCGGGCGCGAGGTGAAGGTCCTGTTCGAAAAGCCGGGGCGGGAACCGGGCCAGATGGGCGGCAAGTCGGATCACCTGCATGCGGTGCATGTCGCCGACCCGTCCATACAGCCGGGCGAGATCCATCGGGTGAGAATCACCGGCAGCATGTCGAACTCCCTGACCGGGACGGCGCTGCGCTGAACGCCGGCCGCGCCGCGAAGCGCTCACATCGTTTACCCCCGCCGCAAGATTGCCGCAATGCTGCCACATTGTTTCCGATCCGGCATGAGTCGCGCGTGAAAGCAGCTTCACATGTGGCGCATGTCTGATACTCTGCCCCAACATAAGGTGAAGCCGCGCCGCACGGGTCATGAATGCATGCGTGCGGCGCGGGCTTGAACGAATTTTGGCCTTAGGGGGGCATTGGCTGTGTACCGAGAAGTCTGCAATTCCTTGCGGCGTGTAACGGCGGGCGCTGTTGCGGTGTCGCTTGTCATCGGGTTGAGCGGGGGCGCCGCGCTGGCCGAACAGCCCGGACGCGCCACGGTGACCGAACGGGTGGAGCCGACGATCTGGATCGATCCGGATGGCTGCATGCACTGGGCCGCCGACGGGGGCTGGGAAGGCTACATGACCGACCGGGTCAATCCCGAGACCGGCATGCCGGTGTGCCTCGACGTCAATACCTGCGCCGTCGAGAATTCGGATCAGCTTTTCGCAACGGACAGCGCGCGCATCCACCCGAAGGAGCGCGAGCGGCTGAAGCGCTTCTTCCAGCAGGCCGGGGCGTTCGCCTATGCCATTTACGGTCATACCGACAGCCGTGCCTCGGATGAGTACAACATGCGCCTGTCGGAGCGCCGCGCCGCGTCGGTGGCGGATATCGCCCGCTCGGTCGGGGCGCGCGTGGCGCGCGAGATCGGCTATGGCGAGCGGCGTCCGATCGCCACCAACCGGACTGCAGAAGGCATGCAGAAGAACCGCCGCGTCGAAATCGTTTGCTACAGGTAACATCATGACCCAAGCCTTTGCCTTTCGTGGCGGAATCGCCTTTGCGGCCCTGTTCGCCCTCGCCGCCTGCGATGCCATCCCGCAAGATGACGGCCCGCGCATCATCGCCGATGGCTACGATCGCGGGTTCATCGATGCCAAGCATCTCAGCCAGCTCGAAGCCGGAATTTTCGTCGATCCCGATGGCTGCCATGTCTGGATGATCGACGATGGGGCGCAGGGCTACTGGTCGCGCCGGCGCGATCCGCAGTCGGGCCTGCCGGTCTGTACGGATATCGCACCGCCGGGATCGGTCGTCGGGGATATCCGCGCCGGGTCGCGCTTCCAGTTCGATCTTGCGCGCTGAATCGCGCCCGCCATGCCCATCCTGCGAGCGCGCGGGCCCGAGCGTCCGCGCGCATCGCGCATCTGCGGGGTTGTATCGGCGAGCGGGAATTGCCACCCTTGGCAAAACGCTGCGCATGGAGACCTGATTGGCCATCAGCACCACCCCGACCGGAACGCCGTCGGATGACGCGCAAGAGACGATCCTCGAATTTTCCGACAACCGTCTTTTGATAGACCTGTGCGGCGCGTTTGATCGTAACCTCGCGCAGCTTGAGCAGGCTTTCGATGTCCAGATCTCGCGGCGCGGCAATCGTCTGGCGTTGATCGGCGAGGAGCAAAGCCGCAGCCGCGCCTCCGAGGTGCTGGAAGGTCTGTATGAACGGCTGGAAGCCGGGCGCGCCGTCGAGACAGGGGATGTGGACGGCGCGATCCGGATGCAGGAGGCCGGGCCGGGCGGCAGCGCCGGGGAACCGGGCGGACAGATGGAGATGTTCCGCCGCGGCGAGGTGATGATCCGCACGCGCAAGAAGCCGGTGGAGCCGCGCACCGGCGCGCAGGGCGGGTATGTCGAGGCGCTCTTTTCCCATGATCTGACCTTCGGCATCGGCCCGGCCGGCACCGGCAAGACCTATCTGGCGGTCGCGGCGGCGGTGTCGATGTTCCTCGACGGGCATGTCGATCGCATCATCCTTTCGCGCCCGGCCGTCGAGGCGGGGGAGCGGCTGGGCTTTCTGCCCGGCGACATGAAGGAAAAGATCGACCCCTACATGCAGCCGCTCTATGACGCGCTGCACGACTTCCTGCCGGGCAAGCAACTCGGCCGGCTGATCGAGGAGCGCCGGATCGAGATCGCGCCGCTTGCCTTCATGCGCGGGCGTACCCTGTCGCGCGCCTTCGTCGTCCTCGACGAGGCGCAGAATGCCAGCTCGATGCAGATGAAGATGTTCCTCACCCGGCTGGGCGAGGGGGCGCGCATGGCCGTGACCGGAGATCGCACGCAGGTCGATCTGCCGCGCGGCGTGACCAGCGGTCTGGCCGATGCCGAGCGTGTGCTGAAGGATGTGCGCGGTGTCTCCTTCACCTATTTCAGCGCCGCGGATGTGGTGCGCCACCCGCTGGTGGCGCGGATCATCGAGGCGTATGAGCGTGACGATGCCGCCCCTGGTTGAGACCCTGATCGAGGATGATCGCTGGCGCGGGATCGATCTCGAAGGCATCGCACAGGAGGCGGCGCGTGCGACGCTCAAGGCGCTGGACCTGCCCGCGGAGGGGTTCGAGATCAGCCTGCTGGCATGCGACGATGCGCGGATCGCAGTGCTCAACGAGGCGTTCCGCGGCAAGGCGGAGCCCACCAACGTGCTGTCCTGGCCGTCGGCCGAGCGTGGCGCGCCGGATGCGGGGGAAATGCCCGCCCTTCCGCAGGCCGGAGAGGCCGAGCTGGGCGACATTGCCATCGCCTTCGAAACCTGCGAAGCCGAGGCGCGTGCGGCCGGCCGGTCACTGGAGCATCACATGTCACATCTGATCGTGCACGGCGTGTTGCACCTTCTGGGGTTCGATCACGCCCGTGACGGGGATGCCACGCTCATGGAGTCGCGGGAGATCGGGATACTTGCACAGCTGGGCGTTGCGAACCCATATGAGACGCAGGGCGCATAGGCGCGATTGACCGGAAAGGAACGATGGCCGAGACAGGCGAAGGGTCACGACCGCAGCATCAGGACGCGGCAGACCCGGATGAGGCATCACAACGCGGCTTTTTCGGCCGTATCATGGATGCGCTGAATACACCGGACGACGAGGTGGGGGCGGAGGACTCGGTCCTCGGAGGACGGGCGGTGCGCGATGTGCTCCCGGGGCTCGACAATCTACGTCGTTTGCGGATCGAGGATGTCGCGGTGCCGAAGGCCGAGATCGTCGCGGCGCCGATCGACAGTGACATCGCGGCGTTGATCGATGTGTTCCGCGAGAGCGGCTTTTCTCGACTTCCCGTGTATGACGAAACGCTGGACCGGCCCAAGGGGCTGCTGCTGCTCAAGGATCTGGCGCTGCATTACGGGTTCAACGGGAAGGCGCACGACTTCGATCTGCAGGCGCTCTTGCGCCCGCTGCTGTTCGTGCCGCCTTCGATGCCGCTTGCCGTGCTGTTGCAGAAGATGCAGAGCGAGCGCACGCATATGGCGCTGGTCATCGATGAATATGGCGGCGTGGACGGGCTGGTCACGATCGAGGATCTGGTCGAACAGGTCGTCGGCGAGATCGAGGACGAACACGACACCG
>CAZMBT010000234.1:0-3876 GCA_964564395.1 uncultured Alkalilacustris sp. | reverse complement strand
GTCTACAAGAATTTCGATCCGCGCGCCAAGGTGATGAAGGAAAGCGCCGACGAGGTGCTGGATCTTCTGGGCATCGAGGACAACGAGACGCTCAAGATTGCCAAGGAGCTGGAGCGCATTGCGCTGGAGGACGACTATTTCGTCGAGAAGAAGCTCTATCCGAATGTCGACTTCTATTCCGGTATCATCCTGGATGCGATGGGCTTTTCCACCTCGATGTTTACACCGATCTTCGCCGTGTCGCGCACGGTCGGCTGGATCAGCCAGTGGAAGGAGATGGTGGGCGATCCGGATCAGAAGATCGGTCGGCCGCGCCAGCTCTACAACGGCGAGACCGAGCGCGCCTATGTCGAGGTTGAAGACCGCGGCTGACATGATTGCCAAACGACGGGACCCGTGCGCGGGGGAGCAAGGCCCCCGCCCGGGGACAGCGCGGACAGACCTGCGGCACGATCGTGCCGCGGATCAGCGCCCCTCGAAATCCGGCGCGCGCTTGTCCATGAATGCGGCGATGCCCTCACGGAAGTCACGCGACCTTCCGCATTCCGCCTGCAGCCGGGCTTCTAGTGAAAGCTGGTCATCCACGTCATTGGCAAAGCTGCTGCGCAGTGCCGACTTTATGTTGCGATAGGCCACCGTCGGCCCTGCGGCCAGTTGCTCCGCCCGCCCGCGCCAATGCGCGTCAAACCCCTCATCGGGCACGGCCTCCCAGATCATGCCCCACTCCTGCGCCTCGCGCGCGGCGATACGATCGGCGAACAGCGCCGCACCCATGGCACGCGCGAACCCGACCTGACGCGGCAGCCAATAGGTTCCCCCCGCATCCGGCATCAGTCCGATCCGCGTGAAGGCCTGTATGAAGGTTGCGCTTTCGCTGGCAATGACGACATCCGCAGCAAGGGCCAGATTGGCGCCAGCCCCGGCGGCCGCCCCATTCACCGCCGCGATGACCGGGACCGGACAATCGTAAATGGCGCCCAGAAGCGGCTCGTACTCCTCGCGCAGAACACGCTCAAGATCCAACTCCGCAGCGTCCGAGGCGTCGCCGAGATCCTGCCCCGAGCAGAAGGCGCGGCCAGCCCCCGTCATCACCAGGACACGCGCCCTCGCGCCCATCGTCTTGACGGCGTGCAGCAGCTCGGCGCGCATGCGTGTGTCAAGCGCATTCATCACATCCGGGCGGTTAAGGGTAATGACCCCGATTCCGCCCTCTTCCCGGCACAGAAGCGTCTGATATTCCATTGCCTGCCTTCCTAAGCGTTCAGGCGTCCCGAGACGCGATAACCGCATGGATCGAAGCGTTCCGCCCGATCAGTCGCGCGTCAGTTCGCGCAGCCGCGCCTCTTCCTCGGGCGAGAGTTCCGCGGACAGGGAGTCGGACGCATCACGGCGCCGGCGCAGATACACCAGCGCCCCCCCGAGCGCCACGACGAACATGGCTGGCGCGGCGGCCCACAGAACAAGATTGGCGCCCTCAGTCGTGGGACGCAGCAGCACATACTCGCCGTATCGTTCGACCATGAACGCCATGGCCTCCTCGTCGGAGGCTCCTTCGGCAAGCTGCTCGCGTACCAACAGCCGCATGTCGCGCGCGAGGTCGGCGTTCGATTCGTCGATCGCCTCGTTGCGACACACGACGCAGCGCAACTCCTTGAACAGTCCGCGCGCGCGCTCCTCAAGTGCGGGATCGTCGAACACCTCGTCCGGGTTTACCGAGGCCATGGCCGGGACGGCGATCAGGCACAGAATGAAAGCCAGTACGCGCATCATCGCATCACTCCGCCGGGACGGGGCGGGAGGCTGCGTCATCACCGCCACCATCCTCGCGCCGCCGGACCGTCGCCGCAACCCGGTAGCGCCGATCGCTCAGGCTGAGAAGACCCCCGAGCGCCATGATCGCGGCACCCGCCCAGAGCCAGTTCGCGAAAGGTTTCAGATGTGTGCGCACGGTCCAGCCGCCGCTCTCCTGCTCATCGCCGAGCACGATATAGATATCGCGCAGGAACTGATAATGCAGCCCGACCTGAGTTGTCGGCATCCCGGCGACCGGGTAGATCCGCCGCTCCGGATTCAGTGTCGCGACATGGCGCCCGTCGCGGGTCACCTCCATGAATCCCATGGTCGACAGATAATTGGGCCCTTCGACCTGGCGAACATCCTGCAGCGTGATTTCGTAATCCTCGTGCATGAAGCTTTCGCCGATCTGCACGACGCGGATATCCTCTGTCTCCCACGCCATGAGCCCCGCGATCGCGAACACGGTTATCCCGAACCCCGCATGCGCCACCGACTTGCCCCAATCGGCGCGCGGCAACCTGGTCATCCGCGCCAGCCGCGGCATCAGCGCACCCCGCCCGGTGCGGCCCCACAGGTCTGCGCCGGCGCCAAGCAGCACCCACAGGCCCAGCGCAGCGCCAATCGGTGCCAGCGCCGAATACCCGGTCTGGATCGCCCAGACCAACGCGCCCAGCGCCACCGACAACGCCACCGCCCCCCAGAGCGGGCGCATCGTCCGGTCAAGGCGCCCGCGCTTCCATGGCAGCATCGCACCGATCGGCAGGATCATGGCCAGGACCACCATGAAGGGCGTGAAGGCCATGTTGAAGAATGGCGGCCCCACGCTGAGCGTGCGCCCGAAGACCATTTCAGCCAGAAGCGGCCACATCGTTCCGACGAACACCACCAGCGACGACACCGCCAGCAGGACATTGTTCAGCACCAGCGCCGATTCCCGGCTGACCGTGCCGAACACGCCCTTCGCCTCCATGATCGAGGCCCGCGCGGCAAACAATGTCAACGCCCCACCCATGAAGAACGCCAGAATCAACAGGATGAACACACCCCGATCGGGATCCGTCGCGAAAGCATGCACCGATGTCAGAAGCCCCGACCGCACGATGAAGGTCCCGATCAGCGAGAAGCCGAAAGCCATTATGGCCAGCAGGATGGTCCAGCTCTTCAGTGCTTCGCGCTTTTCCACCACGATCGCGGAGTGCAGGAGCGCCGTCGCGAACAGCCAAGGCATGAAGGACGCGTTCTCGACCGGATCCCAGAACCAGAAACCGCCCCAGCCCAGCTCATAATAGGCCCACCAGGAGCCGAGCGCGATGCCTATGGTCAGGAATACCCATGCGGCCAGCGTCCAGGGCCTTACCCAGCGCCCCCAGGCCGCGTCCACACGCCCTTCGAGCAACGCGGCGACCGCGAAGGAGAACGCCATCGAAAGCCCGACATAGCCCAGATAAAGAAACGGCGGATGCAGCGCCAACGCCGGGTCCTGCAGCAGCGGGTTGAGATCCTGCCCGTCAAAGGGCGGCGACGCCATGCGTTCGAACGGGTTCGAGGTGAACAGCATGAACGCCATGAAGGCCGCCCCGATGGAGGACTGAACCGCAAGAACGCGCGCGCGCAGCGTGTCCGGAAGGTTGCCACCGAACCAGACCGCACAGGCGCCGAAAAGCACCAGAATCAGCACCCACAGAAGCAGCGACCCTTCGTGATTTCCCCAGACACCCGAAATCTTGTAGATGAAGGGCTTGTCGGTGTGGGAGTTCTGGACCACCAGTTGCAGCGAGAAATCCGACGTCACGAACGCCCAGGTCAACGCCAGAAAGCTGAAGGCGATCAGCAGGAACTGCGTGGTCGCCATCGGATGCGCCGCATACATCCAGTTTCGCCACCCCTTATGGGCGCCGATGAGGGGAACGACGCTCTGCGCCAGAGAGATGGCGAAGGCGAGGATGAGGGCGAAATGACCGAGCTCTACAAACATCCCTTGTTTATAGCCGCGCGCGCAGGGCGCGCCAAGCGCCCTGCGCGCGCGTGTCGCGCCCGATCAGTCACGGTTTGTTGCACGCCACTCGTCCAAGGCGGGAT
>CAZMBT010000233.1:0-3900 GCA_964564395.1 uncultured Alkalilacustris sp. | reverse complement strand
TGGCGCCGCGCGTGCTGACCGTGACCGGCGGCTGGTCGGAGGCCTATGGCCTGTTTCTCGACGGTGAGGCGGACATGGTGCTCAGCTATACCACCTCGCCCGCCTTCCACCTGATCGCCGAGGAGGATGACAGCAAGGCCGCGGCGCTCTTCGAGGAGGGCCACTACATGCAGGTCGAGGTGGCCGGGATGGTCGAGGGGACCGACCAGCCCGAGCTCGCACGCGCGTTTCTGGAGTTCATGCTGACCGATGACTTCCAGTCGGTGATCCCGACCACCAACTGGATGTATCCGGCGGTCGTGCCGCAAGGCGGGCTGCCGGACGGGTTCGAGACCCTGATCGAGCCGGAGACTGCGCTTTTGCTAGCGCCCGAGGAGGCCGACGCGCTGCGCGATCAGGCTTTGGATGAATGGCGCGACGGGCTGAGCCGCTAGGCGGTCCGGCAACCCTGGGCGGCGGCGCGGTCGCCGCCCTGCTGGTGCTGGTGATCTTCGGATCGCTCGCAGCCGTCGCATGGCGCGCCGAAGAGGGCGCACGCTTCTCCGCCGCCGACTGGGCCGCGCTGCGCTTCACGCTGACGCAGGCGGCACTGTCGGCGCTGATTTCGGTGGCGCTCGCGGTGCCGGTGGCGCGCGCCCTGGCGCGGCGCCAGTTTCGCGGGCGCGGGGTGCTGATCACCTTGCTGGGTGCACCCTTCATCCTGCCGACCATCGTCGCGGTGCTGGGGCTGCTGGCGGTGTTCGGGCGCAACGGCCTCCTCAGCACGGCGCTGGGCTGGCTGGGGCTGCCGCCCGTACAGATCTACGGGTTGCACGGGGTGGTGATCGCGCATGTGTTCTTCAACATGCCGCTGGCGACGCGGCTCCTGCTGCAAGGGTGGCTCGCGATTCCGGCAGAACGGTTCCGGCTGGCCGCCGCGCTCGATTTCGGGCCGCGCGACGTGATGCGGCAACTCGAATGGCCGATGCTGCGCGAGATGGTGCCGGGCGTGGTTCTGGTGATCTTCCTTATATGCCTGACGAGTTTCGCCGTCGCGCTGACGCTGGGCGGCGGCCCGCGCGCCACGACGGTCGAGCTGGCGATCTATCAGGCGTTTCGTTTCGATTTCGATCTGACACGGGCGGCGATGCTGGCGCTGGTGCAGTTCGGGCTCTGCGCCGTCGCCGCGATCGGGGTTTACCGGATCACTGTGCCGGCGGGGATGGGCAGCGGGCTGGATCGGCCGCTCGCGCGCTGGGATGCGGGCGCGGCGTCCCTGAAAGTACAGGACGGGGTCGTGCTGACGGCGGCCGCGTTGTTCCTGCTGGCCCCGCTGAGCATGATCGTGCTTGGCGGGGTTGCCGGGCTGCCGGGGCTGCCGGCATCCGTCTGGATCGCGGCGCTGCGGTCCATTGCGGTGGCGCTAGGGGCGACGGCTCTGGTGATCACCATGGGCCTGGCGCTCGCGCTGGCGGTCGTGCGGCTTGAAGCGCGCGGCCGCTCGGGTGGCGGCGCGGCGATCGAGGGGCTGGGGATGGTCTCTCTCGCCGCGTCGCCATTGGTCATCGGAACGGGGTTGTTCATTCTCATATTCCCCTGGGCGGATCCGGCGCGCCTGGCGCTGCCGGTGACGGCGCTCGTCAATGCGGTCATGGCCCTGCCGTTTGCGTTGCGGGCGATCCTTCCGGCGTTGCGGCAGGCCGAATCCGGCTATGGCAGTTTGGCCGACAGTCTCGGCATGACCGGGTGGTCGCGGCTGCGCTACATGCTGCTGCCGCGATTGCGGCGCCCGGTGGGGTTCGCGGCGGGGCTTGCGGCGGCATTGTCGATGGGCGATCTGGGTGTGATCGTGCTGTTCGCGGGGGGGGATGCCGCCACACTGCCCTTGCAACTGTATCGCCTGATGGGCGCCTACAGGATGGCGGATGCGGCCGGGGCGGCACTGCTCTTGCTGGGGCTGAGCCTGACGCTGTTCTGGGTCTTCGATCGGGGGGGACGTGGCCGTGCTGGCACTTGAGGCCATCGAGATCGTGCAGGGGGCGTTCCGTCTGGAGGCGGATTTCACGGTCGCCGAAGCGGCCCGCGTGGCCGTCATCGGGCCGTCAGGGGGCGGCAAGTCGACGCTGTTGGCGGTGATCGCGGGATTTCTGGCGCCTGATCGGGGCCGAGTGACGTGGCGCGGGCGTGATCTGGAGGCGCTTTCCCCCGGAAAGCGGCCGATGTCGATCCTGTTTCAGGACAACAATCTCTTTCCGCATCTGACCGCGGCGCAGAATGTCGGGCTGGGGCTGCGGCCGGATCTGCGGTTGTCACGCGGCGATCATGAGCAGGTCGCGCAGGCGATGGCGCGAGTCGGGCTTTCGGGGCTGGAGGCGCGCCGGCCGGCCGCGATGTCGGGCGGGCAGCAGAGCCGCGTCGCCCTGGCGCGGGTGTTGCTGCGCGCGCAGCCGGTGCTTTTGCTCGATGAACCCTTTGCAGCGCTCGGTCCGGCGCTGAAGGTCGAGATGCTGAACCTGGTGCGCGATCTGACGACGGAGGCCGGGACGACGTTGCTGATGGTCACTCATGATCCTGCGGACGCGCGCGCCATGGCCGACAAGACCGTGCTTGTCGCCGACGGCGTGGCGCATGCGCCGCGCCCGACATCCGCGCTCTTCGACGACCCGCCCGAGAGCCTGCGCGCCTATCTTGGCTGATGCATGCGCGGGTCGCTCATGAAGAGTTGCGCCCGGCGCACGAAAAAAATGGCGCGCCCGGAGAAGGCGCGCCAATCGTTTTCCGGGCTTCGCGATTGCCGGGTTCAGTCCTTCTTCTTTGCGGAGGCCTTGACCGGGGCCCAGATGCGCTTGTTGGTCAGGTAAAGCAGAACCGTCAGCAGACCGAGGAACAGAACGCCGACGAAACCCGCCTGCTTGCGCTCCATCATCTTCGGCTCGGCCGTCCACATCAGGAAGGCGGCGACATCCTTGGCCATCTGTTCTTCGGTGGCTTCGGTGCCGTCGGCGTATTCGATCATGCCTGCCGAGAGCGGGGGCGCCATGTTCAGATAGCCGCCATAGGCGGTGTTCTCGTGCAATGTGACGCCGGCCTGGGTGTCGGTCTCGCCGGTGTAGCCCATGAGCAGCGACGCGATGTACTCCGGCCCGCCGGTGCCCTTGAGCAGCTGATTGATGCCCAGACCGTAAGGCCCCGAGAATCCGGCGCGTGCCTTGGCCATCAGGCTCAGATCCGGTGCTTCCTCCAGCTGCGACTCAGGGAAATGATCATTCGGCCCGGCTTCGCGGAAGCCGCGCTCCTGCGGGTCCCAGACATCGAAGCGGCTGGCATAGGCGCGCACCTGGTCCTCGGGCAGGCCGGGGCCGGAGCTGTCCGAAAGGGTTCGGATCGGCACGTAGCGCAGGCCGTGGCAGGCGGCGCAGGCTTCCGTATAGACCTGCAGGCCGCGCTGCAGCTGCTGCTGGTCGTAGCTTCCGAAGGGCCCCTGCCAGGAGAAGTCGTAATTGGTGACCTCTCCATAGACGCTGGCCGCCGTCGCCGGGCCGGCCGCGACCGAAAGTGCGAGCGAGGCCGAGAGTGCGAGTTTCTTGATCATGGCGCGGTATTCCTTTCTCTCACTCTGAAGGGACCGGCTCGGGCCGCGGCCCCTTGCCGTCATTGCCGCGTTCCGAGGCCTGGATATGCGCCTTGAAATCCTCCTCGATCGTGGCAGGGGCGGGTTCGGGCTTCTCGAGCACACCCAGCAACGGCAGGATCACCAGGAAATAAGCGAACCAGTAGGTCGTTCCGATCAGCGCGATCGTGGTGTAGATTCCCTCGGCCGGCATGGCACCGGCCCAGGTCAGGACCACGAAATTCACGATGAACAACCAGAACCACATCTTGAACATCGGGCGATAGCGGCCCGAACGCACCGACGACGTG
>CAZMBT010000232.1:0-3914 GCA_964564395.1 uncultured Alkalilacustris sp. | reverse complement strand
TTCCCGCCTACACGCTTTCCAGGCGTGCGCCTTCGACCACTCGGCCACCTCTCCTTACACGGGCTTCTATATCGCCTCACCGAGCGGATGCAACCGATGCGACGGCGCGATATCGAAATTCACCGGCAGTGGTTTGGGGTGTATTCTTGACGCGATCGCTTGAACGGTGGCGCTAACGCGGTGGCTGGTCCGGGGCCCGGCGATGCCAGCCTCTTGCGCTAGCGCGGGCTGTCCGGGTCTGCCGTATTTTCCGGCGTCGGGCGGTTCGAAGGCGCTTGTGCAATGGCAGCCGCTGACCGCGCCCTGGCGACGGCAAATCGCCTTCGCCTTCCTGTTTCCGCGGATGACGCCCGATTGCTGAGAGAGTACAGGCGACGGACGCACGCCGACAACAGCCCCGGGGTTCCGTTCCCGCCACCGAGACGTGCGGACCTAACAGAGATTCTGGTCACACACGTGATGCCAGAACCAGCCGGTGTTGCCTCAGCGCAAGATTCGAGATGCCGGCCTGCATGAGTCGCACGACGGCCCGGCAGATTGCACCGCGAACGGACCCCGGTGCCCGCAGATCGGTGTTCAGCTTGGGCTCTTGCCGAGGCTCTCCGCCAGGATATCGATGCCGACCACGGTTTCATTGCCCGCCACCCATGCCTCATGCCCGGGAGGTATCGAGCCGAGGTCACCGGGTCCGAATTCCTCGGTGCTGCCGTCCTCCATTCTGACGGCGAAGCGGCCCGAGGTGACGACCCAGATCGCATGGTGGAGAGGGCAGTTCTCAAGCCCCATCTGTGCCCCGACGGACTTTGACCAGACCCAACCGGGTTCACAGATCAAGCGCCTGACCTGCACGCCGCTGATAGTCACCGTCTCCACTCTGGCTTTGGGAAATTCCGTGACGTCTTCCGGCGCCTTGAAACTCTTCTTGATGAATTCGCCCATCGAGGATCTCCTTGTTTGCAGCGAGCCTCTCGTGCGCACAATACACCTAGTGGCCTTTCCGAGGCCACAGCGGAGTCGAGCAGGTTGGACTGACCGCCCATCCGAACGGATAGGCGGGCGGGCTTCATGCCGTCCAACCGAACGCCGAACGAGGGCGGTTTCGAGCCCTGCGGCTGCACCGGGGCCTTCGCAGCAGATCGAAACGGCACGGGAAAGTCCCGGACGCTTGCCCTCGCCACGGTGCCCGGCATGATTTGCCCGCCCGGGCTTCCGGTCATCCTTGCGACCTTTACTGTGCAGCCCGGAAGCGGCCGAACTGCAATTGATTGACGGTTCGGCTTGACAAGCGCGTTCAGATTGTCGAAGCATTATTCATGATTTCGGAGAATAGCCCATCGCGCTCGGCCGAGCGAACGCTGCGTCTGTTCGAAGCTTTCGCCGCGACCGGCAAGCCGCAGACGCTGAGCAATCTTGCCCGCCATATCGGGGTGCCGGTCAGCACATGCCATGGATTGATAAGGACACTGCAGGGGCTGGGTTATCTCTACTCTCTCAGCGGCTCCCGGCAGCTTTACCCGACCAAGAAACTCACCGGAATCGCCGACCGCATTGCGCGCAACGATCCGGTGGTCGAACGCGTGAGCGAGGCGCTGACCGGCCTGCGCGACATGACCGGCGAGACGGTCATTTTCGGCGCTCGGCAAGGCGATGCCGTCATCTATCTCGACGTTCGCGAAAGCCGGCATGTCATCCGCTACTCGGCCCGGCCCGGCGACCTGAAGCCGCTCCATTCGAGCGCGATCGGCAAGCTGGTTCTCGGCGAGTCGGAAGAGGCGGAGCGGCGCGCCACGCTCGAGCGGCTGACACTGGAACAGATCACCCCCGCAACGCTCGTGAAAACAGATGACCTGCGGGAAAACCTCGAGGAAGGGCGGCGCGCCGGTTGCTATGTGACACGTGGCGATAATGTCGCCGAGGTGATGGCGATGGCCGCGCCGGTTCGGATCTCGGGAGATGTCTTTGGCGTGGCATTGGCCGGACCGGTCGAGCGTATGGCGCGTCAATTCGAGAAGTATCAGCCAATTCTTCTGGAGGCATCCGCAGCCATGAGCAGGTGGACATAGACATGACGGCCGAGAACCTACTGGTCACGATGCGCGACGGCCTTCTCGAGGTCGAGATCAACCGGCCCGAGAAGCGCAACGCCCTCAGCCGTTCGGTTCTGGCCGAGCTTCAGACGATCTTTCGCGATCATGCCGATATCGGGGCGTTGCGATTGGCGGTTCTGAAGGGCGCCGGCGACCGCAGCTTTGCCGCCGGCGGCGACCTGGCCGACCTGGCATCCGTCAAGGGGGCCGACGCCGCCGAGACGATGGCGCGCGAGGCGAAGGAGGCGCTTGCCGCGATCAGAGGGTTTCCCGTGCCGGTTGTCGCCGGGCTGAATGGCGACGCACTCGGCGGGGGCGCCGAGCTCGCCATGGCCTGCGACATGCGCGTGTCCGCCAACCATGCGCGCATCGGATTCATCCAGGGCCGGCTGGCGATTTCAAGCGCCTGGGGCGGCGGTGTCGACCTCATGCGACTTGCCGGCCCTGCCCTCGGGCTTCGTCTGCTCACGCGCTCGGAACTCGTACCGGCGGCCGAGGCGCAAGGCATGGGCCTCATCGATGCGGTGGCCGAGGACGGGCAGTCGCTGGACGAGGCGATTGCCGGCTTCATCGCGCCGATGCAGAAGCAGGCCCCCCAGGTGATGCGGGCGTTCAAGGCGCTGGCGATCGAACTGCGCTGCAATGGTCGGCAGGTGCTGGATGACATCGAGACACGACATTTCGGACAGGTCTGGGCGCATCCCGATCACGATCAAGCAGTCGCGCAACTGCTGAACCGAAAGAGGTAAGCCATGAACCAGTCGAAAGCGTCTGCCGCCCGCGCAGAACCCGACAAGCCCGATCCGCTCGCTGCCACCCCTTCGGGGATCAAGATCCCGATCGTGCTGGGCCCCGATGACGTGGCCGGTGCCGAACCCTCGCCGGGCAAGTACCCGTTCACGCGCGGCATCTTCCCCAATGGCTATCGCGGGCGTTTGTGGACGATCCGCCAGTATTCGGGTTTCGGCACGGCAGAAACGACCAATGAACGGTACCGGTTTCTCCTCGACAGGGGGCAGACCGGGCTTTCGGTTGCGCTCGATCTGCCGACCCAGTGCGGCTATGATCCGACCGACGCGATGGCGAAATCCGAGGTGGGCAAGGTCGGCGTATCCTTGTCGAACCTTGCCGAGGCCGAGATCCTTTTCGATGGCATCGACCTTGGCAATATCTCGACATCCTTCACGATCAATGGCACCGCCGCCATTGTCTACGCGATGTATCTCGCGACTGCCGACAAGAAGGGTGTGCCGCGAAGCAAGCTGACCGGAACCATCCAGAACGACATCCTCAAGGAATATGTCGCCCGCGGCACCTGGATCTTTCCCGTCCGCCAGTCGATGCGCCTGATTTCGGACAGCGTGCTCTTTGCCAATCGCGAGACACCGCGCTTCAACCCGATCTCCATCGCCGGCGCGCATGTGCGCGATGCCGGCGCCACCGCGATCGAGGAGATGGCCTATACACTCGCGAATGGCCTCGCCTATGTCGACGAGTTCAAGCGCCGCGGCGGTGACGTCAACGCCTTCGCCAAACGGCTGAGCTACTTCTTCTACGTGCATATGGACCTCTTCGAGGAGGTGGCAAAGTTTCGCGCCGGCCGGCGCCTGTGGGCGCGGCTGCTTTCCGAGCGCTACGGCGTCACCGACGAAAAGGCATTGCTGTTTCGTTTCGGGGTGGTGTGCGGCGGCTCGTCGCTGACCGCAGCCCAGCCCTACAACAATATCGTGCGGGTCGGGATCGAAACGGTGGCGGCGGTTCTCGGTGGGGCGCAATCGATCTTCACCTGCGCCTTTGACGAGGCCTATCAGATCCCCACCGAGCACA
>CAZMBT010000231.1:1317-3915 GCA_964564395.1 uncultured Alkalilacustris sp. | reverse complement strand
CCACCGCGCGCGACGACCAGCCGCCCCTGTCGCGCAGCTACCGGGTGCAGGGCGGGGTGAATCACCCGGCTTTCCGCGTCGATATCGGCAGCTTCGGCCCGGCGGGCAGCATCGCCAGCACCGCCGCCGACATGGCGCGTTTCATGCGGTTCCTGATGGGGGATGGTGCGCTCGACGGCGCGCGTCTGCTCGCCCCCGGCACCATGGCGCAAATGCGCACGCGGCTGTTCGACGACCGGCCCGAAGGGGCCGACATGGCGCATGGGCTCATTTCCAGGCCGATGTTCGGCACCATGGCCTATGGGCATAGCGGGGGCCTGAACGAATTTCTGTCGAACCTGGTCTTCATCCCCGAGCTTCAAGCTGGGGTCTTCGTCTCACAAAATGGCGGCGCGCGGATGAGCCTGCCCTTTATCGCCCCCGACATGATTCTCGGCCATCTCGCGGCCGAGGCCGGCCTCGCCGCGCCCGAGCCGCAGGACGTGCCCGATGCCGCCGCGCGCGCGCAGGAGGCGGAGGGGCGCTATCTGCCCAACCGCCGTGCCTTTTCGGGGCCTGCGCAGTTCGTCGGCGCGCTGGAGATGTATTCCGTCACCGCGCGGGATGATGGATCGATCCTGGCGCCGGCACCGCTGCTGGGCGCGATGCTGCGCTATGACCCCGTGGCCCCCGATATCTGGCAGGATGCGCGGGGCGAGCGGCTGCTGCTGATCCGCGATGAAGGGGGCCGGGTGCTTCGGATTGTCGATGGCAGCGGTGCCAGCACCCATGAACGGGTGAGCGTCGCCACCGATCCGATGCTCCTGGGCACCGCATTGGGCGGCGGGGCGGTCCTTTCGCTGACGATGCTGCTGGGGCTGTTGTGGCGGCGAGGCTTGCGCGGCGGCAGCCTGGGCGGCACGGTCGCGGCGCTGGCCGGGCTGGCGGGTGCGCTGTCGGTCTGGGCGATGCTGGGCGGGGGCGTGGCGATGGCGATGACTGCGGCCAACCTGGGCAGCGAGTTCCTGTTCGACCAGCCCCAGCCGACTCTGATGGCCTTCTTCACGCTGGGGCATGTGGTGGTCGTCATGGCCGGGATCGTTCTGCTGGCACAGGGCCTTGTGTGGCGCGCGCCGGGCTGGAGCGTCTGGCGGCGGCTCCATCACACGGCGTTCGCGCTGGTCCTCGCCGCGCTTGCGGTCCTGATGCTGCACTGGGGCCTTGCCTTCGGTGGGGGGATTTCGTGACCGCGCTGATCCTTCTGGTTCAGGTTGTCCTGCCACTTCTATTGTTGGGCTGGCTGGCCTTCTGGCCGGCTGGCTCGGCGCTGGGATGGCTGGTGCAGGCGGCGGGCGTGGCGGCGATCCTGTTCGCGCTGGCGCGGATCGCGCAATGGGCGCTGCCGGTCTGGTGGTTGCCTTGGGTCTATGGCGCGGTCTGGCTGGGGCTGGTGCTTGTCGGGCTGGCCGCGCTTTCGGCGCGACCATTGCTGCCGGCCGGCACTGGCGGCTGGGCCCTGCTGGCGCTGTCGTCGGGGCTGCTCGGGCTCGGGGGGCTGGTACGGCGGGCAGGCGCTCGCCGGGCGTGCGCTGCCACCCGTCGCGGTGATCGATATCGCCAATCCCTTCGGGCCGGGGCATTTCCTTGTGGGCCACGGCGGGTCGAGCCCGCTGGTCAACGGGCACATGCGCACTCTCGATGAGGCCGTCGAGCGCTTCCAGCTCTGGCGCGGGCAGTCCTTTGCCGTGGATTTTTTCGGTCTCGGTCCCTTCGGGCTGCGCGCCCGTGGCTGGCGGCCCGCCGATCCCGCCGCCTATGCGATCTTCGGCGCGCACCTGCACGCGCCCTGCGACGGCACCGTGGTCGCGGCCGAAGGCGACTGGCCGGATTTCGAGGTGCCGCAGGAGGATCCGGTCAACCGTCTGGGCAACCATGTCATCCTGCGCTGCGGCGAGGCGTGGATCGTGCTGGCCCATATGCGCCAGGGCAGCGTGGCGGTCGCGCCGGGCGAGCAGGTCGCGACCGGAACCCGCCTCGGCGAAGCCGGCAACTCCGGCGCTTCGACCGAGCCGCACCTGCACATTCACGCCCAGCGCCCCGGCTCGGCCGAGGCGCCGATTTCGGGCGAACCGCTTGGCCTCAGGATCGATGGCCGGTTTCTCGTCCGTGGCGACAGACTCAGAGGCCGGGACTGGTAGCAGCGCGAATCGTTTCGGGAGAATCCGTGCGGTTCCAAGTGATCGAGATCAATTCGCTGCACTGCAGAATCATGATACAATTTTAGCTGTCCCCAATTTCTCACCGGATGGCCTCGATGCTTTCCCGTCGTTCCCTCTTGCTGACTGGTGGTGCGCTGATTGCCGCTGGCGGAGGTGCCTACATGCTCACCCGAGGCCCCGATCACGATGCTGCTGCCGCCGCCCTCTGGTCACCCCGCGATCCGGCGACGCTGGAGGGGCTTGTCCATTATGCTACCCTCGCCGCGAACAGCCATGATGCCCAAGGCTGGCACTTCCGGCAAACCGCCGAGGGCGTCGCGATCCTTCCCGACATGGCCCGCGCGTTGCCGGTGGCGGATGGCGACCACCACCATCTCTACGCCTCGCTGGGCTGCGCGGC
>CAZMBT010000231.1:0-1217 GCA_964564395.1 uncultured Alkalilacustris sp. | reverse complement strand
CCGCCAATGCCGTGCAGGTCGCCGACCCGGCCTTCGCCACAGAGCTGAAATCCTGGCTGCGCTTCAACGCCCGCGCGGCGATCGAGACGGGCGACGGGCTTTATTCGGCATCCTCGGGCAACCCCACATTGCCCACTTTCCTTGGCCGGTTCATGTTCGACCGTTTCTTCACCGTCGAGGCCGAGAACGACCGCTACGCCCGGCAGGTGCGGTCCTCGGCGGGGCTTGCGATCATTCATTCCGACCGCGACGACCCTGCGCACTGGGTGCAGGCCGGACGCGCCTGCCAACGCTTCGCTTTGCAGGCCACGGCGCTGGGCATCCGGCATGCGCATCTCAACCAGCCGGTCGAGGTGGAAAGCACCCGCCCGCAGCTTCAATCCCTGCTGGGGCTGGGCGAGCGCCGCCCCGACATGGTGCTGCGCTTCGGCTACGCCCCGCCCATGCCCCGCTCGCTGCGCCGCCCGGTTGCGGCGGTGATCGATGCCTGAGGCCAGGTCATCATGCACCGTATCCTGCTTCTGATCCTGCTGGCGCTGACACTGGCCGCTGTCGGGGCCGGGCTGCTTTATCAACGCGATATGCGCGCCATCCGCGCCAGTCTCGCAGCGGCTGCTACCAGTGTCGAGACAACCCACGGCCCGGTGGCCTTTGCCACAGGCGGCGATGGTGCGCCGGTGCTCGCCATTCACGGCGCTGGCGGCGGGCATGATCAGGGGCGGCTTCTGGCCCGGGCCTTCCTGCCCGAGGGCCATCGCTGGATCGCCCCCTCGCGTTTCGGCTATCCGGGCTCGCCGATGCCGCGTGATGCCTCGACCATGGCGCAGGCCGATGCCTTTGCCGAACTGCTCGATGCGCTGGGGGTCGAGCGCGTCACGCTTCTGGCCATGTCGGGCGGCGTGCCCCCGGCGCTGCAAATCGCGCTGCGCCACCCGGATCGCACACAGGCGCTGGTGCTGCTGTCGCTCGCCCCCTATGCGCCGCTGACGGCCGAGGAGCAGGAACTGCCCATTCCGATCTGGCTCTATGACGCGCTCTTTGCGACCGACCTGCCGCTCTGGGCGCTCTCGCGCCTCGCGCCCCGCGCGCTTGCCCCCGTCTTCGACGCGCGTGCCGAGCTGACCGCGCAGATGACCGGGACCGAGGCCGCCTTCCTCGACGCGATGATCGCTGCCTGCCTGCCGGTAACGGCGCGCCGCGCCGGGCTGGCAAACGAG
>CAZMBT010000230.1:0-3922 GCA_964564395.1 uncultured Alkalilacustris sp. | reverse complement strand
ACATGCACCGTGTGATCGTCGATCACTTCGACCGAATCGACATACTTGGTATAGAGCGTCATCGACATCGGGCCGGTCACATCCGGGATGCGTTCGATGGAGAACTTGACGTCCTCGGCGGTAAACGGTGTGCCGTCGTGGAAGGTGACGCCCTCGCGCAGCTTGAACTCCCAGACCGTATCCTCGATCGGTTCCCAGCTGACGGCGAGACCGGGCTCGAGCTGCAATGTATCATCCGCATCGACGAGCGTATCAAAGACATGGCGCAGCGCTTCGGCCTGGCTGCCGAGCGTTGACCAGTGCGGGTCTATGGAATCTGGCCCCGCGCGCAGGCCGATCGTCAGCTCCTGCGAGAACGCCGACGGCGCGGCGGCCAGCAGCGCGATGGCCGCGATCCCCGTTTTGAGTGTGGTCTTCAGCATGGTCTCCCTCCGGGCAACTGTTATATCGAACTGATACACTACGGACGCAATCGACGCCGCTCGTCAACCTTAATCTGAATTTCAGTGGAATATTTTTACGAAATGTCTGGAATATGCAGAATAAAGATGCTTGAGTGGTGGAGAGTTATCCGGCACTGATACGATATGCGACACCGAGAGATACAATCAGATGATACGGTTGAGCGCCTCGCGCTGACCCTTGACCGGGCCTCGTCGGTCCCGGTCTCGGTGCAGCTTCGCGGTGCTCTGGAATACGGTATCGCCTCGGGCGATCTCGCGCCCGGGACGCGCCTGCCCTCGGTACGGCGGCTGGCCGGACGACTCGGCTTGTCGCCGGTCACGGTCAGCAATGTCTATGCCGCGCTGCAGGAGGGCGGGCATGTGCAGGGGCGCGTCGGCACCGGAACCTTCGTCGCGGATGACGGTGTCTCGCACCACCAGGCGCAGGCGCTGCGCGACATCGAGCGGCGGATCGGCGAGCTCGTGCGGCTCGGCCAGGAGGCCGGCCTGTCCCGGGCGGAGCTGGCATATCGGGTCTCGACCGCGCCGGAGCGCCCCGGGCAGGTGCGCGTGCTGATGCTGGGAACCTTTCAGGACGCCACCGAAGCCTATGCCGACGACATCCGCCCCTATCTGCGTGCCGGGGACGAAATCATCGCGCGCACGACTGAGCAACTGGCCCGCGACCGCCCCGAAGGAATCGCGCTCGTCGTTGCGCCCCGGACCCTGCGGGTCGAGGCGCAAGCCTATTTTCCTGGGCTGCCCGTGGTCGGCATCACCCTGATCCCGAAGGAAGCAACGCGGATCGCGCTCGCCGCAATACCGCCGCAGGCGCAGGTCGCGGTGGTGTCGTACTTCCCGGAATTCCTGCCGGCGATGCGCGCGGGCATCCTGCGCTTTGCGCCGCATGTCTCCCGCGTGACCGCGACGATCCGCGATGACGACAACCTTTCGGGCATCCTGACACGGGCCGATGTCGTGATTCACTCCACCGGGGCCGAAGATCTGCGCCGCGATCTGCGATCCGACCAGACCGCCATCGAGTACCGGCATACGCCGGACAGCCACGCCATAGAGACCGATCTGCTCCCGGCGATCGACGCCTGCCGCGGTCGGGCACCAGAACAAGAGGGACAAGCACCTTGAGGATATCCGATAGCAACTGGTTCGAGATCGAAAGATATCTTGAGACTGACGACCGTTGCGTGCTGCCGCTGGGTTCGACCGAGCAGCACGCCTATCTGTCGCTGTCGGTCGATTCGATCCTGTCCGAGAAAGTTGCGTCCGACGCCGCTGCGCCGCTGGGCGTCCCGGTCTTTCCGGCGGTCGCCTATGGCCTGACGCCGTATTTCATGGCCTATCCCGGCACCGTGTCGCTCAAGCTGGCGACTTATGCGGCGCTGGTGCGCGATATCCTCGACAGTCTTTACGAAACGGGGTTCCGAAGGGTCCTGATCGTCAATGGCCATGGCGGCAACAGTCCGGTGCAGCCGGTCACCATGGAATGGATGGCGGCCCGTGAAGGCGCACGATGCCGCTTTCACGACTGGTGGAAGGCGCCCCGCACCTGGGCCTGCGTTCAGGACATCGATCCGGTTGCCTCGCATGCCTCATGGATGGAGAACTTTCCATGGACGCGCCTGCCCGGTCGCACGCTGCCCTCCGAACAGAAGCCTTTCGTGCCCTTTGACCGGCTGCGCGATCGCAACGCCGCGGCCGTGCGCGACCTGATCGGTGATGGCAATTATGGCGGTGTCTATCAAAAGCCCGACGCCGATACCGAGCGCCTCTGGTCCATCGCCGTCGAAGAGACGCGCGCCCAGCTGGAGGGTGACTGGACATGAACGCGCCGATCCTGATCTGGGGCGCCGGTGCCATCGGCGGCATCCTCGGCGCCTATCTTGCGCGTGCCGGCCATGCCGTGCACATGGTCGACATCGTCGATGACCATGTGCGCGTCATGCGCGATCGGGGCCTCGTGATCGAGGGCCCGGTGGAGGAGTTCACGCAGCGCCTGCCTGCCAGCACCCCCGCCGAACTGGAGGGCCGGTACGAGCGCGTCATCCTGGCGGTCAAGGCGCATCACACCGAAGATGCGTTGGACATGATGGTGCCACATCTCGCGCCGGGTGGATTTGTCGTCTCCGCGCAGAACGGGTTGAACGAGATTGCCATCGCCGAACGGATCGGCGCGCAGAACACGGTCGGCTGCTTCGTGAATTACGGCGCAGACTGGCTCGAACCGGGCCGGATCCTGTTCGGCAACCGCGCCGCTGTCGCGGTGGGTGAACTGGACGGGCGGATCACCGACCGGGCCCGCGATCTGCATGCGCTGTTGCGCATCGTGGAACCCGATGCCGTGCTGACTGACAACATCTGGGGCTATCTCTGGGGCAAGCTCGGCTATGGGGCATTGCTGTTCGCAACCGCGCTCACGCCGCTGTCGATGGCCGATGCAATGGCGCAGCCGGACCACCGGGTCGTCTATCAGGCCCTGGGGGGCGAGGTCATGCGCCTTGCCGCGGCGCAGGGTATCCGGCCGCTGGGGTTCAACGGCTTCGATCCCGACGCATTCCGCGCCGCCGACCCAGCGGGCATGGCCGCCTCGCTCGACGCGATGGTCGACCACAACCGACATACCGCCAAGACCCATTCGGGCATCTGGCGCGACCTTGCCGTGCGCAAGCGGCGCACCGAGGTCGACGCGCAGGTGGGGCTGCTGGTGGATCTGGGCCGCAAGCACGGGGTGGCGACGCCGACACTGGCCCGCATGGTCGAGCTGATCCATGATATCGAGGAAGGTAGGCGATCACAGTCGACCGATCTCGTCGATCTGATGGTGCCGCTATGCAGCTGAGCCTTGCGAACCGGGTCTTCGCGGTTACCGGGGCCGCGCAGGGTATCGGCGCCGCGATCGTGACAGCCCTGGCCGAGGCGGGTGCGACGGTCGCTGCCATCGATATCGACGCCGACGGTCTGGCCCGCATCGCGGATCACGCCACAACCCACGCTGCCGATCTCGGCAGCAAGGACTCCGCACATGCCGCCATCGCGCAGGTTGCAGCGCGACACGGACGCATAGACGGCCTGGTGACCGCGGCCGGCGGCGTGCGCGGTCAGGCCGGCCGTCCCCTCGAGGATATATCCGAGGATGACTGGCACGCCATATTCGCCGCCAATGTCGACGCTGCGATGTGGTGCGCGCAGGCGGCAGCCCCGGGCATGAAGGCGCGCGGCTGGGGCCGTGTCGTCACCATCTCGTCGGGGGCGGGGCTGCGTCCCAGCCTGACGGGAATTCAGGCATATGCCGCAGCCAAGCATGCGCTGGTGGGGCTGACGCGCCAGCTTGCGCTGGAGCTGGGGCCCCACGGCGTCACCGTCAACTCCGTCGCGCCGGGCTTCATCCTGTCGAATCCTGCGACGGAACGCCAGTGGGCGGCCTTCGGCGCGGAGCGCCAGAAGCAGATCGTGCAGGGCAT
>CAZMBT010000229.1:0-3936 GCA_964564395.1 uncultured Alkalilacustris sp. | reverse complement strand
CGATCCCGCTGTTTCTGCTGATGGGCGAGATCCTGTTTCATACCGGGCTGGCCTACCGCGCCATCGAGGCGACGAACCGGCTCATCAGCCGCGTGCCGGGGCGGCTTTCGGTGGTGTCGGTGGCGGGGGGGACGCTGTTTTCCACGCTGTCGGGCTCGTCGGTGGCCAATACCGCGATGCTCGGCTCGACGATGCTGCCGGAGATGCTGCGGCGGGGCTATCATCCGTCGATGGCGATGGGGCCGATCATGGCCACGGGCGGCATCGCGATGCTGATCCCGCCCTCGGCGCTGGCGGTGCTGCTGGGTTCGCTCGCGGGGATCTCGATCTCGCAGCTCCTGATCGCGGGGGTGATCCCGGGGCTGATGATGGCGGCGGTGTTTCTGGGCTATATCCTGCTGCGCTGCTGGATGACCCCGGCGCTTGCCCCGGCAAGCGAAGAGGACGCCGCCGAGGTGGCGGGCTGGGAGCGTGTGCGCCCCTTCCTGCTGTATGTCGTGCCGCTGATGGGCATCTTCCTGGTCGTGATCGGGGCGATGCTGCTGGGCTGGGCCACGCCGACCGAGGCCGCCGCCGTGGGGTGCGCGGCCTCGGCGCTGGCGGCGGTGGCCTATCGTAGCCTGACGCTCGCGGCGCTGCGCACCGCGCTGATGGAGACGATGAAGATCTCGGTGATGATCCTGTTCATCATCGTGGCCTCCTCGACCTTCTCGCAGCTGCTGTCCTTCTCGGGTGCGACGCGCGGCGTGCTCGGGCTGGTCGCCGATCTGGGGCTGGGACCGTTCGAGGTGCTTCTGATCATGCTGATCACGCTTCTGATCCTGGGGGCCTTCATGGATCAGATCAGCATGGTGATGGTCACGCTGCCCTTCTTCGTGCCGTTGGCGAATTCGGTGGGCATCGATCTGCTGTGGCTCGGCGTGCTGATGCTGATCTGCATGGAGATCAGCTTCATGACCCCGCCCTTCGGGCTGCTGATCTTCGTGATGAAGGGGGTGGCGCCGCCCGAGATCCGGTTGACACAGATCTACCGCGCGGCGGCGCCCTTCGTGCTGCTGCAGTTGTTTGTCATGGCGTTGATCGTGGTATGGCCGGACCTTGCGACCTGGTTGCCCGAGCTTGCGCGGGCACTGCGCTGACGGCGGGTGAGGGGCCACCGCGTCGCGCAGCCCCTTAACAGGCGACTGAAAAAGGAAAGCGGGCCTGTCCTGCAGGGAAAACCGTTCCGCCCCCGTCCACCCGAACAGTAAGAAAAGGGCGCTGCCCGACTTCGGGTGGGCTTCGGAACGCTGGGGCTATGGTGGATCATGGCAGCCAACCCCCTCCAGCATCTGCGCTATTGCAGCGTTGCAATGTGCCCTCTCGGGGGAAGGGGCGGGCGCGGCCCGGGCTGCTCGCCCGGCCAGGCCTTGTGGCCAGCGTATGGAGGAACAGGTTCCCGGTTCGGCGCCTTACCGTTGGTTGGAGGGGGGGCTTTCTCGGCGGCCCCTTGAGCGTGCGCCGGTCACGCTGCCGCGTCACGACCCGGTCTCAAGCCCGCCGAGATCCTCGATCAGCGCGACGATTGCCTCCACGCCTTCGTCGTGACGCAGCGCGGCCATCACGAAGGGGCGCCCGTCGCGCGTGGCGTGCGCATCCGCTTCCAGCTGGGCGACGGAGACCCCCACATGCGGCGCGATATCGGTCTTGTTGATGACCAGAATGTCCGAGCGCGCCACGCCCGGCCCCTTCTTGCGCGGGATGTCCTGCCCGGCAGCGGTGTCGATGAGATAGACGGTCAGATCCGCGAGTTCGGGCGAGAAGGTCGCGGCGAGGTTGTCGCCGCCCGACTCGATGAACACCACATCGAGCGCCGGGAAAGCCGCGTTGAGTTCGGCCAGCGCGGCGAGGTTGATCGAGGCGTCCTCGCGGATCGCGGTGTGTGGGCAGCCTCCGGTTTCGACCCCGCGGATCCGCGCGGCCGGCAGCGCCTGCGCGCGTACCAGCGCCTCGGCATCCTCGCGTGTGTAGATGTCGTTGGTGATCACCGCGATGTCATAGCGGTCGCGCATCGCGCGGCACAGCTTTTCCGTCAGGGTGGTCTTGCCGACGCCGACGGGGCCGCCGATGCCGACGCGCAAGGGGCCGTTGGGGGAAGTCATGTGCGAAAGATCCTCGTTTGCATGGTTTCGTGACGGGCGGCGGCCATGTCGCCACCGATGCAGGCGCCGCCGAGCGCGTCCAGCCCATGCATCGGCGCCTCGGTGGCGGTGGCGGCGATTTCGGGGTGCAGCCGTGCGAGCACGGCCTGGCCGTCGGTCTGGCCCAGCGGCACGAAGCGCACCCCGATGGTGACGAGGTTGCCGGCAAAGGCCTGCAGCATGAGCGCGATCACCGTTTCGGGCGCGACCGCCATGTCCCGCGCGGCAACGCCGAGCGCCACGGGCAGCGCCATGGTGGGCAGGTCGCGCCCGGTGATCGCGTTCACGGTTCGGCAGAAGGCCCCGCCCTGCGCGCGCAATTCGTGCAGTCTCTCGGCGCAGGGGGCCAGCGCCTCGGCGAACTCGGCCAACTCGGCCGGGTCGTGGCCGCGCATCGCGTGCGCGGCGAGAATCGCATCGTTGCGCCCGGTGCCATGGCGCAGCAGCGCCGTGAGCCACCGGTACAGGGTGTCGGCGTCATGAACGCTGCCCGACGAAATCGCCCATTCCAGCCCGTGCGAATAAGCAAAGCTGCCCAGCGGGAAGGCGGGCGACAGCCACTGCGCAAGCGTCAGCAGATCAGTGCAGCGGCGACCGGGTGGCAGAGCGGGTTTCACCGCAGCGCCTCAGTACCCATGGTCATGATGGCCGTGGGCATGGCCCATGGTCCGGCCCTGGCCGTAGGCGCCGCCCTCCGGGGTGAAGGGCGCGGTGATCTCGCGCAGCTGCGCGCCCAGCCTGCGCAGCATTCCCGCAAGCACCGCGTCGCGCCGGATCAGGAGCCGGTCGGCCTCGATCCGGCAGGGCGTATGTCGGTTTCCGATATGCCATGCCAACCGCGCCAGCTCGGGCCCGCGCACTTCCAGCAGCGCCTCCGGGGTCGCGGTGACTGCGATGCGGGTGCCATCGGGCAACTCGAACGCATCCCCTGCCTCAAGGCTCACCGTCTCGGACAGATCGACGTGGAACACCGTGCCCGTGTCCGAGATCAGCCGCTTGCGCCGCAGGAAGCGTTCGTCATAGCTCAGTGAAACGGTTTCATGCGGGCCGGACCAAGCGCCCGCGCGGTGCAGCGTATGCGTGCGCGCGGCGCTCATGGCGCTGTCCTCAGCTGCGCGTGCGCCCGTTGAGGATGTAATCCATCACGTCGGCACGCGTCAGCCCGCGTGCGCGCAGGTCCTCCGGCGTGGCATCGAGCAGCGGCGCGGCCGCATTCGCTCGCGCGGCGATCGCGCAGGAGTCCGCCAGCGCCCGCCAGGCTGTGGACAGCCTCGCCGTGATGTGCTGGGCGGCACGATGTGCCAGGCTGTGGTCGGTCGCGATATGTGCCATGGTCGGTATCCCCGGAGTGAAATGCGTGTCTCGGGAGCAGATAAGGCATGAACGCTGACATTTGCATTGCAATCTCGGAATGGCCGCCTTGCGGGATCAAAAGAGGAAGTAGCGCTGCGCCAGCGGCAGCTCGGCGGCGGGGTCGCAGCTGAGCAATTCGCCATCGGCGCGCACCTCGTAGGTTTCGGGGTCGATGGTGATGGTCGGGCAGGCATCGTTGAGCCGCATGGCGCGCTTGCCGATGCCGCCGCGGGTGTTGCGCACCGGCAGCGTCGCCTTGGCCAGCCCGAGCGCTGCGCCGAGGCCCTCATCGGCAGCCGCGGCCGAGACGAAGCTGACCGAGCCGCGTGGCAGGCTGCCGCCGAAGGTGCCGAACATCGGGCGCGAATGCATCGGCTGCACCGGGATCGAGGCGTTGGGATCG
>CAZMBT010000228.1:0-3941 GCA_964564395.1 uncultured Alkalilacustris sp. | reverse complement strand
ATGATCATGGGGCTGAGCCGCATCATGAACGACGCGCTCTACCCGCTTCTGGTCGGCTTCAATGCCGTTCCGAAGGCGACGGTGGTGCCGGTGGTGGCGCTGCTCTTCGTGGGGCAGCATGACTTCAACACCATCCTGATCGCCTTCATGATCTCGTTCTTTCCGATTTCGGTGTCGGTCGCCATCGGGTTGTCCACGCTGGAACCCGAATACCGCGACATCCTGCGCTCGCTCGGCGCGTCGCGCTTCACCATCTTCTGGAAGATCGCCCTGCCCAAGACCCTGCCCGAGTTCTTCGGTGCGCTGAAGGTTTCGGTCACGCTGGCCTTCATCGGCACCAACCTGATGGAGATCGTCGAGCCGCACGGCCGCGGGTTGGGGCATCTGTTCCAGTCGGGCAGGATCAACTCGGACTATCCGCTGATGTTCGCGGTGCTCATCGCGCTGGCGGTGCTCGGCATCGCGCTCTATTACATCGTCGTGCTGCTGGAACGCATCTTTGCGGGCTGGGCGATCCGCACGCAGTCCTGACCGCGGTTTCGTGGCATCTCGCGCTTGATCGGGGTGGCCTTATCGGAAGAGAGCGCATGCGCCCGCCCGGGGACGGGCGCATGCGCCGGCCCAGGCGGTCCGGGCGGCTCTGGATCCGATCCGCCACAAGATGTGCTCGCGCATTCACCCCGGAGCCGGGGGCCACTGGCCCCGGCTCGCGAACTGTCCTAGGTTCGGCACGAGGCAGCAAGCGAGACCCGGCATGACAACCGCCCTGATCACAAATCCCGACGCCGAACGGCACCTGACGCCGGCGGGTCACCCCGAACGACCGGAGCGCATGCAGGCGCTGCACGCAGCGCTGGCGGCGCGCGACTTCGACACGCTGATGCGCGTCGAGGCACCGATGGGCCGCGAGGACGACGTCCTGCGTTGCCATGCCCCGTCACATCTGGCCCGAATCAAGGCGGCGATCCCCGCACAAGGGGTCGTCGCGCTGGACGCCGATACGCATGTTTCGCCCGCCTCACTGCAGGTGGGTCTGCGCGGGGTCGGGGGCGCCGCTCATGCGCTGCAGCTGGTACTTGGCGGCGAGGTCGCGAACGCCTTCGTCGCCACGCGCCCGCCCGGACACCACGCCGAGCGCGACCGCACCATGGGGTTCTGCCTTTTCGGAAACGCCGCAATCGCCGCGCGGCTGGCGCTCGATGTCCACGGGCTGTCCCGCGTCGCGATCATGGATTTCGACGTCCATCACGGCAACGGCACGCAGGACCTGCTGTGGGATGAAGAGCGGATCCGCTTTGCCTCGACCCATCAGATGCCGCTCTGGCCCGGGACCGGCGCGGCGTCCGAAACGGGTGCGGCCGGAAACATCCGCAACGTACCGCTGCCGCCCGGCGCCGATGGCGCGCAGTTCCGCACGGAGATGGAACGCGAGGTGCTGCCCTGGCTGGACGGCTTCGCGCCCGAGCTGGTCATCATCTCGGCCGGGTTCGATGCCCATCACGCCGACCCTCTGGCGCAGCTGGCCTTCGAGGTGGACGATTTCGTCTGGGCCACGCATCGGCTGTGCGATATCGCCGACGCACATGCCGACGGGCGGGTGGTCTCGACGCTGGAGGGGGGCTATGATCTGGACGCGCTGGCGGCCTCGGCGGCGGCGCATCTGACGGTATTGATGGAGCGTGGCGCATGAACGACAAGGCGATCGCCGAGATGACCTTCGAAGAAGCGATGCAGGAGCTGGAACAGGTCGTCGCCCAGCTTGAGCAGGGAGATGTCGCGCTGGAACGGTCGATCGCCCTGTACGAGCGCGGCGCGCAGCTCAAGAAGCATTGCGATGATCGCCTCAGGGCCGCCGAGGAACGGGTCGAGCAGATCCGCCTCGCCGAAGACGGCACCCCCGAGGGCACCACCCCCGCCGACGGCGCATGACCCTGACAGACGCCATCGAGGCGACGGCGCGACGCGTCGAGGTCCGGCTGAACGAAGCCACCGCGTCGCTCGACAATGAGGCCGCCGTCACCCGGGCCATGCGCTACGCCCTTGAGGGCGGCAAGCGCCTGCGCGCCCTGCTGGTGATGGAGAGCGCGCGGCTGCACGGAGTCGGCGCCGATCAGGCGGTGCAGGCAGCGGCGGCCGTCGAGGCGCTGCATGCCTATTCGCTCGTTCACGACGACCTGCCGGCCATGGATGACGACGCGCTGCGCCGCGGCCGACCCACCCTTCACGTCAAATGGGACGAGGCGACCGCCATTCTGGCCGGCGACGCCCTGCAAAGCCTCGCCTTCGAACTGCTGGCCGACCCGCGCTGCGCGTCCGACCCCGCCATCCGTGTCGAACTGATCGCCGAGCTGGCGCGCGCCGCCGGGGCGCGCGGGATGGTGTTGGGCCAGGCGCGCGACATTGCGGCCGAAAAGGCCGCCGCACCGCTGACACTGGACCAGATCACCGAATTGCAGGCCGGCAAGACCGGCGCCCTCTTCGGCTGGTCGGCCTGCGCGGGCGCGCGTCTGGCGGGCGCGGCGATCGGACCGCTGGCCGCCTATGCCCGCGCGCTGGGGCTTGCCTTTCAGATCACGGACGATCTTCTGGATGTCGAGGGCGACGCGGCACGCTTGGGCAAGGGTGTCGGCAAGGATGCCGGGGCCGGCAAGGCCACCTTCGTATCGCTTCTGGGGGCCGAGGGCGCACGCACCCGCGCGCGTGAACTGGCCGAGGAGGCCGAAGCCGCGCTCGCGCCTTATGGCACCAAAGGCGAAACCTTGCGGCAGGTGGCGCGCTTCGCTATTTGCCGGGATATGTAAAGTGTCACGCCGGGGAGGCGTCCATGAACAACAGGCCCGAAACCCCCTTGCTGGACACCATCCGAACCCCCGACGATCTGAAGGGGCTGAGCGATGCGCAGTTGCGCCAGCTCGCCGACGAGCTGCGCCTCGAGACCATCGCGGCGGTGTCCGAAACCGGTGGGCATCTGGGCGCCGGTCTGGGGGTGGTGGAGCTGACAGTGGCCCTGCATGCGGTGTTCCAGACGCCGCGCGATCGGTTGATCTGGGACGTGAGCCACCAGGCCTATCCCCACAAGATCCTGACCGGACGGCGTGATCGCATCCGCACGATCCGCCAGAAGGACGGGCTGTCGGGCTTCACCAAGCGCAGCGAGTCGCCCTATGATCCCTTCGGCGCGGCGCATTCCTCGACGTCGATTTCGGCGGCGCTGGGGTTCGCCGTCGCGCGCGATCTGGGCGGGGCGCCGGAACACGGTCTGGGCGACGCCATCGCCGTGATCGGCGACGGCGCGCTGAGCGCCGGCATGGCCTATGAAGCGATGAACAACGCCGGTGCCCTGGGCAAACGGCTGATCGTGATCCTCAACGACAACGAGATGTCCATCGCACCGCCGGTCGGCGCGATGTCGTCCTATCTGTCGCGGCTTTACGCCGGGGCTCCGTTTCAGGATCTCAAGGCCGCCGCGAAGGGCGCGGTGGGGTTGCTGCCGCCGCCCTTCCAGCAAGGCGCCAAGCGCGCCAAGGACATGCTCAAGCACATGACGGTGGGCGGCACGCTGTTCGAGGAGCTGGGCTTCAAGTATGTCGGCCCCATCGACGGGCACGATATGGAGCAGCTTCTCGCGGTACTGCGTACGGTGCAATCGCGCGCCACCGGGCCAATGCTGATCCATGCCATCACGCGCAAGGGCAAAGGCTATCGGCCGGCGGAGTCCGCGGCCGATGGCGGCCATGCCACCGCGAAATTCGATCTGTCCACCGGCAAGCAGCGCAAGTCGCCATCGAATGCGCCATCCTATACCAAGGTCTTCGCCCGAAGCCTGATCCGCGAGGCCGAGGACGATCCACGCATCACCGCCGTCACCGCCGCGATGCCCGGCGGAACCGGGCTGGACCTGTTCGCCGAGCGTTTCCCGAAGCGCTGCTTCGATGTCGGTA
>CAZMBT010000227.1:0-4003 GCA_964564395.1 uncultured Alkalilacustris sp. | reverse complement strand
ACATGTGCGCCGTGATCGAGACGGAGCAGGAGCTCGACGCGCTGATGGCGGCGTCCGGGCCGGCGCTGCGGCTGCTGTTCGATCCGGGGCACATGGCCTTCGCAGGGGGCGACCCGCTGGCCGTGATCGACCGGCACGGCGACCGCATCGCCCATGTCCATGCCAAGGATGTGCGCGCCCCGGTGCTGGCCGGGCTCGACCGCGACCGCGAGAGCTTCCTCGATGCGGTGCTCAAGGGCGTCTTCACCGTCCCCGGCGACGGCATGATCGATTTTTCCGCCATCGCGCGGCGACTGGCGGATACGGGCTATGAGGGCTGGTTCGTCGTCGAGGCCGAACAGGATCCGGCCCTCGCGCCGCCGCTCGACTATGCCATAATGGGCCGCGCGGCGCTGACCGCCGCGCTTCAGGCAGCCGGATACACAATCACGGAGGGCTGAAATGAACCGCCTGGACGGAAAGATTGCCGTGATCACCGGCGGCACGCAGGGGCTGGGCGCCGCAATTGCCCGGCGCTTTGCCGATGCGGGCGCGGCGGGGCTGGTGATCTGCGGGCGCAGTACCGAGAAGGGCGAGGCCGTCGCAAGCAGGGTCACGAAGGAGACCGGCGTTCCCGTCAGTTACGTGACGGCCGATCTTGCCGACATCGCCGATTGCCGCGCCGTGATCGCCGCGGCCGATCGGGATTTCGGGCGCCTCGAGATACTGGTGAACGCCGCCGGCATGACCGATCGTGGCAATCTGCTCGACACCTCACCGGAACTCTTCGACCGGGTCTTCGCGATCAATACCCGCGCACCCTTCTTCCTGATGCAGGACGCGGCCAGGCTGATGATCCGCGACGGCGTCGCAGGTGCGATCGTCAATATCGGGTCGATGTCCGGGCGCGCCGGTCAGCCCTTCATCGCGCCCTACTGCGCCTCCAAGGGCGCGCTCAAGACGCTGACCCGCAATTCGGCCTATGCGTTGTTGCGCAACCGTATCCGCGTCAACCAGCTCGATATCGGCTGGATGGCGTCCGACGGGGAGGACCGCATCCAGCGCGAATACCATGGCGCCGAACCCGGCTGGCAGGAGGCGGCGGGCGCCACGCAGCCTTTCGGGCGGCTTATCGATCCGGCCGAGGTGGCACGCGCGGTCGCCTTCCTCGCCTCTGACGACAGCGGGCTGATGACGGGCGCGGTGATCGATTTCGACCAGTCGGTGCATGGCGGATATTCCTTCGCCCCGCCGGTGCCCGAGGCGCCGCTCGCGCCCTGAGGCTCAGCTCTCCTGCGTCACGGTCGGGATGCGCGGAGACACGCGGTCCTCCTGCAGCCGCGCCGCGAGCCCCACGGTGAGCGCCTGAGCCAGGCACATCGGCGCCGCCAGTGAGCGCGAGAAGGCGTGGTCATGTTCGGGCACCGCAAAGAGCACGGACGCCGCCCGCGCCACCGGCGACAGTGTCGAATCCGTGATCGCGATGACCGGCGCGCCGCGTGCGGCGGCCTCCTCGGCCACGGTCACAACCTCCTGGGCGTAGTGGCGAAACGACACTGCCAGCATCAGATCGCGCGGGCCGATGACGCGCGCCATATGTGCCGCGAGACCCCCGCTCGCATCGAGCAGCACGACGCGTTGTCCAAGCACGGTCAGCACATAGCGCAGGAACTCGACAACAGGGGCCGAGCGCAGCTGCCCGATCAGGTAGACGGTATCGGCCCGTTCGATCATGCGCACTGCCCGGTAGAGGTCGGCCTCGGTGATGCGCTCGACAAGGTCGTGCAGCGCGGCGATGTCTCGCACCACGAGATCGCGCAACAGCCCCTGCTCGGTCTTTTCATCCGGCGCCGCGAGGCCGTTCTCGAGCGCCTGGATGCGGGCTTCGTAACCCGGTGCCGCGTTCGACAGGCGCCTGTGAAAAATGCGCTGGAGTTCCTTGAAGCCCTTGTAGCCGAGCATCTGTGCGAAACGCACGAAGCTCGACGCGTGAATGCCGCAGCGGTTGGCGAGGGCATTCACCGACAGCATCGCCACGTCATTCGGGTTCTGGGTGACGAACACGGCGATCTTCTGATAGGTGCGGCTCATCTCGTCGAAGCGTTCATGGATCAGATGCATCAGGGCATCGTAATCCTTCGGCGGGGGGGCATTGGGCATCTTGCGTCTTCCGAAACGGGGCGTGCAACGTTCGCAACAAATATTGCTATCATCTCGCGCCGCGAAGCGCTAGGCGCATGAAGCGCCGCGCAGCCGTCGAAACGCGCGGGATTTCGCACCATCCGGGCGGGTCATGTTGACAATGACTCGCGCCGTGGACAGTAGAGGGCGGCTGCTCCGTCACCCCCGATTTGCACGCCGCGAGGCGCATCATGGCGACCCTGACCCTAGAATCTCGCGGTATCGACAGGGCGAATGGCATGGCGACGCTGGCCTGGGTCCTGCATGCGGACGGGCAGGGGCCTTTCACCCTGGCCCACGCCGTAGAGGAAGAGCATGCCGCACTGCTGACGCAGCCCGCGCGCGGTGATCACGCGCTGGTCGTGGCCTTGCTGCACGCCATGCGGCACCGGCTGGACATCCGGGTCGAGGGGGAGGTGTCGCCGCGGCTGCTCGACGGGCTGGAGACGCTCCAGACGATCTGGGGGCGCTGGGCGCCCGAACGCTACGCGCCGGTCTCCATCACGGCGGCGCGCGAGGCGGCGCCCCCCGTGCCACCGCCCGGTGCCGGAGGGCTGTTCGCGTTCTCCGGCGGTGTGGATGCCGCTTACACGTTCTTCAAGCACCTGCACGGTGCGGCGGGGCGCGCCACCTGCCCCCCGGCCGCGGCGTTGCTGGTGCATGGCATGGATATCCCGCTGGACCGGCCGGAGGCTTTCCTGGGTGCGCTGGCCCGCGTGCGCCGAATGCTGGACGGCACCGGCGTGCCCGCGATCACGATCCGCACGAATTGCCGGCAGTTGTCAATGGACTGGGAACAAAGCTACGGGCTGCAGCTGACAGCTTGCTTTCTGGCATTTCAGGGCAGCTTTGTCGCCGGGCTCAAGGGCAGTTCCGAGCCCTATGAGCACCTTGTGATGCCGTGGGGGTCAACGCCGCTGACGGACCCGCTCGGCTCGACCGAATCGATGCGGATCGTGCATGACGGGTGCGAAGCCAGCCGGAGCGAAAAGGTCGACTGGCTGGTCACGCACAGTAGGGCCTGTGAGGATCTGCGCGTGTGCTGGGAAGGCCCGGCTCTGGACCGCAATTGCGGCCGCTGCGAGAAATGCGTGCGCACGATGCTCAATTTCTGGTGCCTCGGTCACGCCGTCCCCGCCGCCTTTCCCGAGCCGCTGACGCCCGAGCGGGTCGCGACCCTGACGCCGCGCAATGCCGTGCAGCGCGCCGAGCTGGAGAGCATCCTGCGACTGGCCGAGATCCATCGCCCGGCCGACCCGATCCTGACAAGCCTTCGCGGCGCCCTGCGCCGCGCCACGACGCACCCCGCCCGGAAGGGGCCTGTCCAGCGTCTCGAGCAGGTGCTCAAGGCACGGCTGAGCCCCGGCATGCCGCACCGGTTCAAGGCGCTCAAACGCCGGCTCAAGGGCTGACGCACGCGCATGCCCGCAGACTGGCGCTATCCGGCCCAGGGGTGCCCGGACTTCAGCTCGCGCAGCAGGTGATCGACCAGCGCGCGCAGCTTTGCGGGGGGCGGGGTGACCGGCGGCCACAGGGCGTGGATGGGCAACGCGCGGGTCGGGTATCCCGGCAGCACCGGCTCCAGCCGGCCGGCGGCGATCTCGGGCGCGACGATGAAGCCGGGCAGCATGGCGAGGCCGAGCCCGGCCAGCGCGAAGTCGCGCATCGCCTCGCCATTGTTGAGGGTGATCCGGCCCGCCACCGGGACGGGCACGGGCTTGCCCTCCGGCATGAACTGCCACAGGCGCGAGTCGGGCAGGTGGCTGTAGCTGAGCACCTGATGCACGGCCAGATCGGCGGGCGTGGCGGGCCGACCGTGGCGGTCGAGGTAGCCGGGACTGGC
>CAZMBT010000226.1:0-4027 GCA_964564395.1 uncultured Alkalilacustris sp. | reverse complement strand
TGGCCGAGCTGCTCGCGGTGCCGTATCGCGACGTGATGATCGCCGCGATCATTCCCTGCTTCCTGCTCTATTTCGGCGTCTTCCTCGCGGTTCACTTCGAGTCGAAGAAGCAGGGCTACGCGGGGCTACCCGCCGCGCTTATCCCGGCCGCGCGCGAGGTGTTCGCGCCCCGAAACATCTTGCCGTTCATTGTACCGATCGTCGGGCTGCTGACGCTGCTGTTTCAGGGGTACACGCCTCAGCGCGCCGGTCTTGTGGCGCTATTGCTGGCGATCGGCCTGTTCCTCGTGCGAGACCTCAACCCGCGAAATTTTGTCGATCGGTTGCGGACGCTCGTGGGCGGGCTCGAACAGGCCGGTTACGCGTTGATCCTCATCGCGGTGCTCGCCGCGACAGCGCAGATCATTATCGGGATCATCGGGGTGACGGGGGTCGGCGTTCGATTGTCGTCGATGCTGATCGCGGTGAGCGGCGGCGAACTGCTCTACGGGCTCATGATCGCGATGCTGATTGCCATCGTGCTGGGCATGGGCATGCCGACAACGGGCGCCTATCTGCTGGCCGCGTCGGTCCTCGCGCCGGCGCTGATGCGCCTCGGTCTGGATGGGCTTCCGGCTCATCTGTTCATCTTCTACTTCGCGATCATCTCCGCGATCACGCCGCCGGTCTGTGCAGCGGTATTCGTCGCGGCCGGAATCGCGAGGAGCTCATGGGTTCTGTCCGCCTGGGTGGCGACAAGACTGGGGCTCGCCGGGTTCATCATACCCTTCATGTTTGTCTATTCCCCTGCCTTGCTCATGCAGGGAGATCTCTTGTGGATAGCGGTTGCGACCGGCAGCGCTGCGCTCGGTGTGGCGGCGTTGGCGGGCGGGGCCATGGGGCGGTTCCTTGCACCGAACGGGGTGCTCGATGGACTTGCGCTCTTCGCTGCGGCGCTGCTTCTGATTCAGCCGAACGTGATGACGGATTTCCCCGGCATCGTGATCATCGCCATCGTTGCTGCCTGGCAATACCGATCCGTTCGCGCGCAGGTATCTGCAGGGGAGGGGCACTGATGACATCGCCGGTGCCGGATCAGCACGCCCTGCATTACTACATCGACGGTGCCCGCGCGACGCAAGGCGATGCTTCGATTGCGCTGGGTGCGCCCGGCTTCGCGTATGCGGCATGCGTTTTCGAGGGGATTGCGGGGTACAAGGCTCCCGGTGCGGAGCCGATGTCCCTGTTCCGGCCAATGGCGCATATCGATCGCCTCAGCGAATCGCTGGACGGTATGGGGATCGACCCTCCCTGCGACGGCCCCGGGCTTCTCACCCTTATCGAGGATGCGCTCGCGGATGCAGCAATCGAAACCGACTGTCATATCCGACTGATGGTTTGGGTTGATGGCGAAACCGAGCTGACATCGCTTGCGCCGGTGCGCCTCGGGATCATTCTGCGTCCCCTTTTCGGTCGCGAACGGTTGCGCCCTGCCACGCCGGCGCGCGTCACCGAAATCTGTCGTGCGCCCGACGAAGTTCTGCCCGCGTGGATCAAGACGCCGGCCCATTACGTGACGGGCCGTCGGGCCGCGTTGCAAACGCGCATGGAAGGTGCGGCGCCGATACTGCGCAACATGGAGGGCAATCTCGCGGAGGGGGCGACCGCCAATCTCTTCCTCGTGCGCGCCGGCCGCCTGATTACCCCATCGCTCGATCAATCGATCCTTCCGGGTATCACGCGGGCGACGGTCATCGAACTCGCTGCAGGTTTCGGTATCGAGGTGGAGGAGCGGCCCATATCGCCCGCCGAAATCGATGATGTCGACGAGGCCTTCTTTACCGGATCGCTCGCAGAAATCACGCCCATCAATCCTCTTGACGGTCATGGTCTCACTTCAACCGACCCAGGCAGCATCACCCTGTGGCTCGCGACTGCATATGCGGATGCTGTCCGCGCGAACGGGCCGGAATGGTGTCATAGGGCGCGCGTGAGCAGCACATCTTCAAATGCACGCCGGGAATAGCAGGCGGCCATGTCAATGACCCATACCTTCACAACACGCCCCGACGCGTCCTGTGCGGCGTCATTGATAGCCGCGAAGCTCTCGGAGCGCATGATCACACCATCGTACGGATTGGAAATCACTCATGTCTGACAAACTCCTGATCGGCTGTGGCTCAGGTTTTTCGGGTGACCGGCTGGATGTGGCTGCGCCAGTGCTCGACACGCTCATCGCCCGCGCGTCACCGGCTGTCCTGATGTTCGAAACGCTCGGCGAACGCACCCTTGCGCTCGCCCAACTGGCGCGGAACGCCGATGCGTCGGTCGGCTACGAACCTTGGCTTGTCGAACTCCTTGCGCCGGTCCTCGCGCCGGCGATCGCGCACGGTATTCCGATCGTGGGAAACTTCGGGGCGGCGAATCCCGAAGGGGCGGCTCACCGCATCCGCCAGCTCGCTCGCGATCTCGGTATCGGTGACGTGTCTGTCGGGGTGGTTCAAGGCGACGACGTTCGCGAGAAGGTCTCCAGCGGCGCGTTGGAGATGTGGGAGGACGATGACCCGGGACTTCTAGCCGGGCGCGACATCATCGCAGCGAACGCCTACCTGGGCGCGCAGCCGATTGCGCGTGCGCTCGACGCGGGATGTCAGATCGTCGTGACGGGTCGGGTAACTGACAGCGCCCTCGCGCTCGGGCCGTTGCTTCATTACTTCGGCTGGGCTGAGGATGACTGGGATCGCTTGGCTGCCGGTGTTATGGCTGGCCACCTGCTTGAATGTGGCGCGCAGGTGACCGGTGGGTATTTCGCTGATCCGGGCTTCAAGGATGTCGAAGATCTGGCGCATGTCGGTTATCCGATCGCCGAGATCGATGAACTCGGCAGTATCGTCCTCACCAAGGCGGATCACACCGGGGGCTGCGTCAACGAGCGGACCGTGAAGGAACAACTGCTGTACGAGATTCATGATCCGCACGCCTATCTCACTCCAGATGTCATACTCGATATGGGGAATGTGACCGTTCGCGAGATTGCCGCGAACCAAGTGCTGATCGACGGAGCGCGCGGCCGGGCGCCGACCGAAACGCTCAAGGTGACGATAAGCTATCAGGGAGATTGGCTTGGTGAGGCGGAGATCTCTTACGCCGGCATGAATGCGCTCCACCGCGCGCAGCTCGGTGGTCGGATCGTTCGCGAACGTCTCGCTGATACCTTGGCGCAGTCGGCTATGCGGACAGACATAATTGGAGCCGAGAGCGTTCTTGACGACAACTCGGGCATGCTTCAGGCGCGCCACGCCGACCGTGCTGATGGCGATTTCCGATTGCGCCTCGCGGTCCAGACCCCGGATCAGAGCGTTGCCGAGCGCGCAATGCGCGAGGTGTTGAGCCTCTATTGCGCAGGCCCTGCTGGCGGGGGTGGTGTGCGACAGCACATCTCGCGCCGGCTAGGGACAGTGTCGTGCCTGTTGCCGCGCACCGAAGTTCAGGCTTCCTTTATTATACTCGAGGACAAGTGATGCTAGACGAGACTGCTGCAACCCGCGCCCCGCTTCATCGTCTTGCCCACGGTCGAACTGGAGACAAAGGCAACCGGATCAATATCAGTGTGATCCCGTATGACCCGCGTTCCTTCGAGTTGATCGCCGATCAAGTGACCGAGGAACTCGTTCGCGCCCACTTCGCGCACCGTGGCGTAACGGCCGTCGCGCGATACGACCTTCCGTCCCTTCCCGCCTTTAACTTTGTTCTGGATAATGTTCTCGAAGGGGGTGTCAACGGAAGCCTCAATCTCGACGGGCATGGCAAGTGCCTTGCCTTCCATCTGCTCGCGCTGGAGATTGAACTGCGCCCTGTCAACACCCGCCCAACCAGCCGGAGTTAACCACCCCATAGGGCGCAACCGTTCCCGGGGCCGAGTAGGCCAGTCAAGGAGGCCCCGATGGCGGTGATGCAGCGCGAGGAGGATCAGGGAGCGTTGGGGGCAGGTCAAGACCTCGAAGGTGATCGCGCCGTCGGTGCGCGCTTCGACCTCGTCCGCGAACTT
>CAZMBT010000225.1:0-4032 GCA_964564395.1 uncultured Alkalilacustris sp. | reverse complement strand
AGAGCGAGGTCTTGGCGCCCCCCAGCTCGCGCGCCCAGTAGACCGCGTCCTGTATCCCCAGAAGGAACAGAAGCGGCGTGGCCTTGATGAGGATCTGCCAGATATTCGACAGCCCCGGCAACGCATAGACCCACATCTGCGGCAGCACGACGCGGCGGAACGCCTGTGCCGAGGTCATCCCGTAAGCCTCGGCGGTCTCGACCTGGGCTTTCGGCACTGCACGCATCGCACCGTAGAGCGTGTTGGCGACGAACGCCCCGAATACCAGCCCGAAGGCGATCACGGCCATCGCGAAGCCATAGACGTTGCGCGCCCAGGCGCTGGCGCCCACGGGCGGCATCTTGGCCTCGCGGCAGACGATGAAATCATTGCCCTGGCGGATGGGTTGGTCCCAGTCGGGGCAGTGGATGTGATGGAGCACCCATTCGATGCCCTGACCCAGCGCGATGGGCACGAACAGGAAGAAGACGATGTCCGGCACCCCGCGCACGAGGTTCACATACCCCCTGCCGATCAATCGCACCGGCCCGAATCGCGCGCGCTGCGCCAACGCGCCCAGCATCCCCATCGCCAGCGCCAGCGGCGCCACGGCCGCAAGCAGCAGCATGACCACCCCGAAGGACCAGTAGAACGCCAGATGCGTCCCGCTCGTCAGGTAGCAGGCAAACCACTGCCATTGCGGCAGCGCGGAGGGATCATCGCAAAAACCGAACATCGCGGATCGAGGCCGGCAGTGCCGGCCCCGCCCAGATCAGCCGGTCAGAACAGCGGCGTGTCCTCGCCGAACCACTTGATCAGAAGCTCGTTGAGCGAACCGTCCTCCTTCATCTCGGTGATGACCGCATCGAAGGTCGCGCGCAACTCGTCGTCGGTCTGGCGCGTGCCCATCCCGACACCACCGCCGATATGCATCGGCTCCCCGATGAACTCGAGATCGGCCGACTCCTCGACGATCGGGCGCAGGAAGTCCCCATCGGCCAGAACCGCGTCGGCCTCGCCCGCGCGCACGGCCGAGATCGTCTCGTCCGGGGTCGGGAACTCGATCAGATCGGCGCCGGACTCGGCCACATAACCCGCCTGCACGGTGTTCGACTGCGTGGTGATCACGCCCGATTCGATCACCGAGGGGTCGGTTCCCACCAGCGCGGCATAGCGCGAGGGGTCGGGTTCCTTGTAGTTCTGGGTGAAGGAGATCACCTCCTGGCGGGCCTCGGTGATGCTCATGCCCGCAATGATGGTGTCATAATTGCCGGCCACGAGGTTGGGAATGATGGTGTCCCAGTCATTGATCACCCATTCGCATTCCAGGCCGGCGCGGTCGCACATCTCGTTACCGAGATCGATCTCGAAGCCTTCGAGCTCGTTGTCGTCATTGATGAAATTGAAGGGCGGGTAGGCGCCCTCGGTGCCCATGCGCACCACGTCCTGGGCCGCGGCTGCGGTGGTTCCCAGCGCGAGCGCTGCGATTGCGAGTGTCAGTTTCTTCATCGTTTCGAAACTCCCTGATGGTTGGTTGGTCGTGCCTCACGCGGCAGTGGCGGACAGGAACCCGCGCAGCCGCTCGGTGCTGGGCGCGCCGAACAGCCGCTCGGGCGGGCCTTCTTCCACGATGCGCCCCTCATGCAGGAACACGACGTGGTTGGAGACATCCGCCGCAAGCCGCATGTCATGCGTTACCAGAAGCATGGTGCGCCCCTCCTCCGCAAGAGTTTTGATCACGCGCACCACTTCCTGCTCCAGCTCCGGGTCGAGCGCCGAGGTCGGTTCATCGAACAGCAATGCGCGCGGCTCCATGCACAATGCGCGTGCGATGGCAGCGCGCTGCTGCTGACCGCCCGACATCTGCGCGGGGTACACCTCGGCCTTGTCGCCGATGCCGACCTTTTCCAGAAGGGCGCGGGCGCGTGTCTCGACCTCGTCGCGCGGCTGGCGCAGGACCGTCAGCGGCGCCTCCATCACGTTGTGCAGCACCGTCATGTGCGCCCAGAGATTGAACTGCTGGAACACCATCGCAAGGTTGGTGCGGATGCGGATGACCTGCGCGCGGTCCGCCGGGTGGCGCTCGCCCCCGGTGCCGCGCCAGCGCACGGCCTCGCCCTCGAAGAGAATATCGCCCTGCTGGCTGTCCTCGAGCAGGTTGCAGCAGCGCAGCAACGTCGATTTCCCCGACCCCGACGACCCGATCAGCGAAACGACATGCCCGCGCGGGGCCGCCATGCTTACCCCGCGAAGCACCTCGAACTGGCCGAAGCTCTTGTGCAGACCGCGTATCTCGATGACGGGATCGCTGTTCTCAGCCACGCTGCGCGCCCTCATGCAGGGTCTCGAAGCGCCGCCCTGTCGCGGCGCGGGACGTTGCGAAACTGGCATGTGACATCGCGTGCCGCAAGCGGTACCGCAGCCACGCCGGCGATTCACGGTCCCGGCGGCACCGGCACCGCCAGATAGGCGCGCGCCGGGATCCGCACCACCCCGCGCAGGAACAGCGCGTCGCGATCGGCCGGCGCGAGCCGCGCGACCGCTCCGGCCACGGCATCACGAAGCGCCTGCACCGGCCCGCCCGCCGCGGTGATCAACGGCAATCCCGGCGTCGGCTCGGTCCGCTCAACGACGCGCAGATGCCGGGTGAAGTCGTCATGCCGGCACATCAACGCCCAGCTGACCGCGTCGATCGAGGCAAGCTCGGCGCGGCCCGTCGCGACCAGCCGCGCCGATGCCCGGTGCGCGCCCGTCCGGGGCCCGGCGCGCAGGCGGATACCGGCCTTGTCGGCATGGGTGCGCGCTGCCGCCCAGCCCGATTGCGACACGGCCTCGTTATAGGCCAGCGCCGCGCCGTCGAAATCGGCAAAGCCACGGCGCGGATCGTCGCGATGCGCCACCAGAACCGAACGGTAAAACCCGGCCTGACACTCGGGCACGCCATGATCCAGCGTGCCGACCAGCGCCACATGCGGATGCAGGACCGTCCGGTAGGGCATGCCGCAGGTCTGTGCGAGCACGAGATCGGGCGCGCGCCACACCGTCCATGGATCGGTCTGGCGGCTCAGCGCCTCCGGCGCCCCGTGCCCGGCCGCCCTCAGCCGGTCCCGAATGCCCGCCCAGAGCCCGTCCAGCGCAGCCGCGGTTTCGGGCCGATCATACATGGGCAACGCGGCGATCATGGATTCGACACTCCGCCCTCTTGTCCTTTGCGGGGGGCATGGACCCGCCGCATCACGCTGCCGAACCGGCTGCGACGTCGCGCAGCAGCACCGCCGCAACCAGATCGCCGGTGACATTGACAACCGTCCGGCACATGTCGAGCAGCCGGTCAACACCCAGGATGATGACCATCCCCTCGACCGGGATGCCCATATTCGTCGCCACGCTGATCAGAATGGCGATGCTCACCCCCGGCGTGCCGGGCGCACCGATCGACGACGCAACCAGCGTGAGGATCACCACGACAAGCTGCCCGGTATCGAGCTCCACCCCCGCCATCTGGGCCAGAAAGAGGATTGCTACCGCCTGATAGAGCGCAGTGCCCGCCATGTTCATCGTCGCGCCCAGCGGCACCACCAGATTGGCGATGGACTCTGGCACCCCGAGGTGGCGCGCCGACTGGATGGTGACCGGCATCACCGCCGACGAGCTGGACGTGGAGAACGCCAGCAGCAGCGTGCCCCCCGCCGCGCGCAGGAAACGCATCGGGCCAAGCCGGGCGCCCAGCGCCGCAATCAGCACATAGAGCACCAGAAGCAGAGCCAGACCACCCAGCACCGTGCCCATGTAGCGCGAGATCCCGCCCACCGTATCGAGCCCGATCCGCGTAACCAGCTGCGCCATGAGGCCAAACACCGCGAACGGGGCAAGAAACATCGCCCATTTGACGATGTTCATCGAGATCGACAGCAACGCATCCATCAGCCCCAGAAAGGGCGCGGCGCGGCTGCGGTCGATCTGGGTGACCGAAATGCCGACCAGAAGCGCCAGCACCACCACCGCCAGCATGTCGCCCTGCACGATCGAGGCGGTCGGATTGGCCGGCAGGAT
>CAZMBT010000224.1:0-4043 GCA_964564395.1 uncultured Alkalilacustris sp. | reverse complement strand
TCCGAACTGGTGGACACCTTCGGCGACCTCGAACCCTTCCGCTGGTTTCACGGTCCCGCCGGACTGGAGTTGAGCACGCGGCCCGACTCCACCCCCAACATCCTGCCGCTGCCGGAATACGAGCTTGGCGTGATCGCCGGGGACGTCTCCTTCAACCCCATCTATTCGCTGATGATCGAAGGCGACGACGACGGCAAGGTCGCGGTCGAGAGCACGCGGCTGCCCGGGATGACCGATCATATCGTGCTGCCGGTCACGCACACCTTCATGATGTTCAACCCCGTCGTCGTCGCCGAGACACTGCATTTTCTGGAACATGGCAGGTTCGATCACGACATCACGCTGCCCGACGCGCTGCGCGGCCTGTTTACCGCGCCGCCGGACCAATGACGCGGTTGACATGCCCCATCTTGCGGCCGGGCCGGGTGCCACGCTTGCCGTAGAGATGGATCGCCGAGGCGCCTTCGCCGGCGATCCGCGCCACCTCGGACACCTCGTCGCCGATCAGGTTTTCCATCACCACATCCGCATAGCGCCGGCCATCGCCCAGCGGCCAGCCCGCGATCGCGCGGATGTGCTGCTCGAACTGATCGACCACACACCCCTGCTGCGTCCAGTGGCCGGAATTATGCACCCGCGGTGCGATCTCGTTGACGACGAGGCCGTCATCGGTGACGAACAACTCCACCCCCATCACGCCGACATAGTCCAGCGCGTTCAGGATGCGCCCGGCCAGCAGCGCGGCATCAGTGCGCTGCGCGGTGGTCAGCGGCGCGGGTACGGTGCTGCGGCGCAATATGCCGCGTTCGTGCAGGTTTTCGCCGGGATCATAGCACACCACGGCACCGTCGAGCCCGCGCGCCGCAATCACCGAGATTTCGCGCGAGAACGTCACCACCCCTTCGAGCAGCGCGGGCGCATCGGCCAGTTCCTCCAGCGCGGGCAGCGCCCCTTCCGCCGTGGCGACAAGGGCCTGGCCCTTGCCGTCATAGCCGAAACGCCGTGTCTTGAGGATGGCGGGCGGTGCGACCTCGGACAGCGCGGCCTGCAGGCTCGCGCGGTCGTCCACCGGCGCGTAAGGCGCGACGGACAGGCCCAGCCCGGCGAGAAAGCGCTTTTCATCCAGACGGTCCTGGCTGACCTGCAGCGCCCGGCGGTCGGGGCGGATGGGCCGACGGGCCTGCAGCAGATCCAGCGCCTGCGCAGGGATATTCTCGAACTCGTAGGTGATGACATCCACGGAATCGGCGAATCGCGTCAGCGCCGAGGCATCGTCGAAGGCGGCGCGGGTCACCCGGGCCGCGACATCCCCGGCCGGCGGCGCCTCGGCGGGATCGTAGATATGCGTACGAAAGCCCAGCCGCGCCGCCGCGACCGACAGCATCCGCCCCAGCTGTCCGCCACCCAGAATGCCGATGACCGCGCCCGGCGACAGCATCTCAGTCATCGCGCGGCTCCTGCGGGATCGAATCGCTGAGCTCGGCGCGCCAGCTTTCCAGCCGCGCCGCCAGCGCCGGATCCGACAGCGCAAGGATCTGCGCCGCCATCAGCCCCGCATTGGCCGCGCCCGGCGCACCGATCGCCATCGTGGCCACGGGATAGCCGCGCGGCATCTGGACGATGGAATAGAGGCTGTCCACACCCGACAGCGCTGCCGTCTGCATCGGCACCCCGATCACCGGAACAAGCGTCTTGGACGCCATCATCCCCGGCAGGTGCGCGGCCCCGCCGGCGCCCGCGATGATCGCCTGCAGCCCGCGCGATGCCGCCTCGGCGCCGTAACGCCACAGCCGGTCCGGCGTGCGGTGCGCCGACACGATGCGGCACTCATGCGCGACCTCCAGCGCGGAAAGGATCTGCGCAGCGGCGCGCAGTGTCGGCCAGTCCGACTGACTGCCCATGATGATTCCGACCCGTGCGGCTGCTTCGGCCATACTACCCCCGTCCGCGACTCGCGCGCACTATAGCCGCACGCGGGCTGCTGGCAACGCATCGGCGGGCGGGATGCCCGTTTCAGGCGATGATATCGGGATACAGCTGATCCTCGATATGCGCGATCTGATCCTTGAGGCGCAGCTTGCGCTTCTTCAGTCGCCGGAGTGCGAGTTGATCCACCGGGGCGGCGGCCTGCATCGCCGTGATCGCCGCATCCAGGTCGCGATGCTCGCCGCGCAGCACCTCGAGGCGCAGGCGCAGCACTTCTTCATGGTTCAACTCGGACGGCGCATTCATGACGAGCCAGTGGCAGTGGGAGGTTACCGACGGTATACACCGTTCCGGCGCCACGGCAAAGCCGTATCGCCCACCCTTGCGCGCGCCGGCTGGCCTGCCCATATGGAACGCAAGGCCGCCATAACGGGGCCGCGCCGAAATGTCGCTTATCACAAGGACATGACATATGACGAAACACTCGCTGGGGACGCATCCCTATCTGCTCGGCTTCGAGCAGCTCGAACGCCTCGTCGAGCGGACATCGAAATCCGGCAATGACGCCTATCCTCCGTTCAATATCGAGCAACTCGGGGAAAACGCCTACCGGATCACGCTGGCCGTGGCGGGCTTTCGCGAAGCCGACCTGAGCATCACCGTCGAGGACCGGCAGCTCGTGATCCGCGGGCGTCAGCATGACGACGTGCAGGAGCGCGTCTATCTTCATCGCGGCATCGCGACGCGGCAGTTTCAGCGCGCCTTCGTCCTCGCCGACGGGGTCGAGGTGCACGAAGCGCGGCTGGAGAACGGTCTGCTCCTGATCGAGCTGCGCCGAGCGCCCGCCGAGCCGCATGTGCAGAAGATCGCCATAACCCGAGCATAGGAGGCCGAGCATGGATACCAAATTCGACTTCAAGGACGAAAACGCCGATCGCATCGTCTATATCCGCCAGGTCAATGTGGCGGAACTGCCCGACGAATTGCGCAAGGAAGTGCCCGACCTCGACACGCTCTATGCCGTGCATGACGCCGGCGGGGAACGGCTGGCGCTGGTGAAGGATCGCAAGCTCGCCTTCATCCTCGCACGGCAGAACGACCTCGCGCCCGTCAGCGTGCACTGAATTCGCACCGCCCGGGGCGCCCCGGGCGGACTCACCCAGCCGCGCGGCGGGGCGGTGCAAGCGATGCCGCCACTCCACCCAAGACCACCGCGGCGGCGATTATCGCCTCGCCGGTCGGCACTTCGCCGAGAAACACGGCGCCGCCGGCCATGGCGATCACCGGCACCGTCAGCTGCGCCACCCCGGCCGCCGAGGCCGGAAGCCGCGGCAGCACAGCATACCATAGCGCGTAGCCAAGGCCGGATGTCACCGCCCCCGAAACGAGGGCGAGCACGATCCCCGACGCGGTGACATGCGCTCCGCCGCCAGCGGCCAGCAAGGCCGGACCCACCACCAGCAGCGCCAGCGGCACCGCGTAGAGGAAATTCCCGGCCGTCGCCGCAAGCGGATCGCGCGCCCCCGCTCCGAGCAGCGAATATACCCCCCACCCCAACGCCGCCGCGAGCATCAGCGCCGCCCCGAGCGGCGCCGGGGCCACGCCGGCCGGGCTGAGCAGCCAGACCAGACCGGCAAAGGCCACTACCGCACCACCGACACGCCGCGCGCGCAGCCCTTCTCCCACCCGAACCGCGCCCGCGAACATCACGATCTGGACCCCGCCGAACAGGATCAGCGCCCCGAGCCCCGCATCGAGCGTCAGGTAGGCGTAGGAAAACCCCAGCATGTAGAGCGTCAGCGACGCCACCCCCCAGGGCCGCGCCGCACGCAGGAGCGCGGCCCCGGCCCCCCTGTCGCGGGTGAGCACCAACGCCGCCAGCATCGCGGCCCCGGCCACCAGGCGCAGCAGCGCAAACTCCCCTGCCCCGATCGCCCCCTCCGCCAGCGCAAGCCGGTTGAGCAGCGAATTCGCTGCGAACATCGTCATCACGAAAGTGGTCAGAAGGAACAGCCGCATCGCTGGAACGATGCGGCGGTCGGGCGCGGAGCGCAAGCGCCGCGCACGAAAAAGGGGGCCATGAATGGCCCCCTTCCCCGTTTTCGTACCGGCAGACG
>CAZMBT010000223.1:0-4050 GCA_964564395.1 uncultured Alkalilacustris sp. | reverse complement strand
GGGCCGCAAAGCAGCGACCTCACGCAGCCGCCCGCCGACAAGGTCATCGTCGGAGGGCCGGGCGATGACAGCTTCGCGGGCGGCGACGGCGACGATCTGCTGATCGCGGCGGGGGGTGACAATCTTCTCATCGGCGGCGCGGGGGATGACACGCTGGTGGGGGGCGATGGGAACGACACGCTGCAAGGCGGGCCGGGCAACGATCTTCTGCAGGCCGGCGCGGGCGACAACCTGCTTTTGGGACAGGGCGGCGACAACACACTGCTGGGCGGTGACGGCGACGACGTGCTGATCGGCGGCGCCGGGAACAACCATCTGCAGGGCGGAGATGGTGATGATACGCTGCGCGGCGGTCATGGGAACGACACGCTGTTGGCCGGCGGCGGTACAAATCTTCTGTTCGGCGGCGCAGGGGATGACGTGCTCATCGGCGCACTGCCGGGCATGGGCGATGACGGCGATGCAGGCGGGAACACCCTCAATGGCGGGGCGGGGGATGACCTTCTGATTCTGGGCAGCGGCGATCTGGGCCATGGCGGCGCGGGCGAAGACAACTTCGTCATCGGCGACTGGATAAGTCCGGGGGCGCCCGCCGTGGTTCAGGATTACGACCCGGACGAGGACAGGCTGGTCCTCGCGCATTCGGGCCCCGCAGAGCCGGTCGTGACCGTGGACCACGACCCGTCCGATCCGTCGGTTGGGCTGGTCTTTCTCGGCGACTCGCTCATCGCCGAGATCCGCGGCAACGGCGGGGCCCTGACGGCCGATGACATCCTCGTCGTGGCAGCTCAACCGACGACGCTGTTTCGCTGACGGGTGCCGCCGGCATGCCGTCATGGAACCGAGGTCATGCCGGGGCGAGGACGCACAGGTCTGCAGACGGCGCGGGGGAGGACTTCGGCGGCCGGCTACAGATACCCTTCGGCGCGCAGGCTCATTTCACAGTCTCGGCCGATGATCAGATGGTCGTGCAATGTCAGCGACAGCGCCTCGCACGCCGCCACGACCTGCGCCGTCATCGCGATATCCGCCTGCGACGGTGACGGATCTCCGGACGGGTGATTATGGACCAGAATCAGCGCGGACGCGTTGAGCTCGAGCGCGCGCTTGACGACTTCACGCGGATAGACCGGAACATGATCGACAGTGCCGCGCGCCTGCTGCTCATCGGCGATGAGCGTGTTCTTGCGATCCAGATAAAGCACGCGAAACTGCTCGGTCTCGTGATGCGCCATGGCGGTGTGGCAATAGTCGATCAGCGCCCCCCAGCCCGAAATGACCGGCCGGTGGATCACACGGGCACGCGCCATGCGCTGCGCCGCTGCTTCGACGATCTTGAGTTCGGCAATCACAGCCTCACCGACGCCGTCGATGGCGGACAGCCTGGCGGGCGAGGCCGACAACACGCGGTTGAAGTCGCCGAAGGTATCGAGCAGGCGGCGCGCCAGCGGCTTCACGTCGCGCCGGGCGATGGCGCGAAACAAGACCAGTTCCAGCAACTCGTAATCCGGCATCGCGCCGGCACCGCCGGCCATGAAGCGCTCCCGCAACCGTTTGCGGTGATCGCGAATATAGGACGGCAGGCGCGACCCCGTCGCCAGCGCGGAGGCCGCCGGGGGTGGGACCTCGTCGCCCGCCGGACCGCCGTCCCCGAAAAGCGGCATCGCCGCATCGCTGAAAGCCCAATCGCGTGTCATGCCACAACGATGCCCGGCCATGGTAAACCGGCGGTTAACGATCACGGCCACGACGCGGCGGCGATCAGCCCTTCATGCTTTCCCAGAAGCTCTTGACCTTATCGAAGAAGCCGCTCGATTCCGGGTTGTTCTCTTCGCTCAACCTGTCGAATTCGCGCAGAATCTCCTTCTGCCGCGCGGTCAGGTTGACCGGGGTCTCGACCGCCAGTTCTATGAACATGTCTCCGACGCCGCCGCCGCGCAATGCCGGCATGCCCTTTCCCCGCAGCCGCATCTGGCGCCCCGTCTGGCTGCCGGCCGGCACCTTCACGCGTGAGCGCCCGCCATCGATCGTCGGCACCTCGATCTCGCCGCCCAGCGCGGCGGTCGCGATGCTGACCGGCACACGGCAGTGCAGATTGACGTTGTCCCGCTCGAACAGGGGGTGATCGCGCAACTCGATGAAGATGTAGAGATCGCCGGGCGGGCCGCCGCGCAGACCCGCCTCACCTTCGCCAGACAAGCGGATACGCGTTCCGGTCTCGACACCGGGCGGCACATTCACCGACAGGCTGCGCTCCTTCTCGACGCGGCCGGCGCCGCCGCAGGCCTTGCACGGATTCTTGACGATCTGCCCCAGCCCTCCACAGGTCGGACAGCTGCGCTCGACGGTGAAGAACCCCTGCTGCGCGCGTACCTTGCCCATGCCGCCGCAGGTCGGGCAGCTCACAGGCTCGGCGCCGCCCTCGGCACCGCTGCCTTCGCAGGAATCGCACAGCACCGAAGCCGGGAGCGTGATGTTCTTGGCCACGCCGGAATAGGCTTCTTCCAGCGTGATCCGCATGTTGTAGCGCAGGTCCGAGCCACGGCTGGCGCGTTGCCGGGCGCCGCCGCGCCCGCCACCCATGAAATCGCCGAACAGATCCTCGAACACATCCGAAAACGCCGACGCGAAGTCACCGCCCGGATGCATGCCGCCACGCGGTCCGCCGGCACCGCCGCCGCCCATGCCGCCATCGAAGGCGGCATGTCCGAAACGGTCATAGGCGGCCTTGCGCTCGGGATCCTTCAGCGCGTCGTAGGCTTCGTTGACCTCCTTGAAACGCGCCTCGGCATCGGGGTTGTCGCCATTGCTGTCCGGGTGCAGCTCGCGCGCCTTGCGGCGGTAGGCTTTCTTGATCTCGTCGGCGGAGGCGTCGCGTGAAACGCCGAGCACCTCGTAATAGTCCCGCTTCGCCATGCGTGATCCTTCTCGGAAAACATGGCGACCGACCCGCGCGCTGCACGGGCCGGTCGCCGGTTTCGAACACGCTTAGGAGCGCTTGCTGTCGTCGTCGACATCCTCGAAATCGGCATCGACGATGTCCTCGTCGGCACCGCGCGGCTCGCCGCTGTCGGCCTCTTCGGCGGCGCTGTCGGCTTGTTCCTGCTGCGCCTTGTAGATGGCTTCGCCCAGCTTCATGGACGCTTCGGTCACGTTCTGGATGCCGGATTTCAGCTTCTCGGGATCCTCGGAATCGAGGTTCTCCTCCAGCGCGCTCACGGCCAGCTCGATGGCCTCGACGGTGCTGGGATCGACCTTGTCCTTGTGCTCCTCGAGCGACTTGCGCGTCGTATGGATCAGGCTCTCCGCCTGGTTGCGGGTCTCCACCAGCTCCTTGCGGGTCTTGTCGGCCTCGGCATTGGCCTCGGCATCCTTGACCATCTGTTCGATCTCGTCCTCGGACAGACCGCCCGACGCCTGGATGGTGATCTTCTGCTCCTTGCCGGTGCCCTTGTCCTTGGCCGACACATTGACGATGCCGTTGGCGTCGATGTCGAAGGTCACCTCGATCTGCGGCATGCCCCGCGGCGCGGGCGGGATGTTCTCGAGGTTGAACTGGCCGAGCAGCTTGTTGTCCGCGGCCATCTCGCGCTCACCCTGGAAGACCCGGATCGTCACGGCCGACTGGTTGTCGTCGGCGGTGGAGAAGACCTGCGACTTCTTCGTCGGGATGGTGGTGTTGCGGTCGATCAACCGGGTAAAGACACCACCCAGCGTCTCGATGCCGAGCGACAGCGGGGTCACGTCGAGCAGCACAACATCCTTGACGTCGCCTTGCAGAACCCCGGCCTGAATGGCCGCACCCAGCGCCACGACCTCGTCCGGGTTCACGCCCTTGTGCGGCTCCTTGCCGAAGAAGTTCGTGACCTCCTCGATGACCTTGGGCATGCGTGTCATGCCACCCACCAGCACGACCTCGTCGATGTCGCCCTTGGACAGGCCGGCATCCTTGAGCGCGGCTTCGCACGGCTTGATCGAATTGCGCACGAGATCGTTCACGAGGCTCTCGAGCTTCGCGCGCGTCAGCTTCATCACCATGTGCAGCGGCGT
>CAZMBT010000222.1:0-4069 GCA_964564395.1 uncultured Alkalilacustris sp. | reverse complement strand
CCAGCTGGTCGGCCATGAACAGCTCGCTGAACAGGGTGGCGGCGATATCGTCCTCGCGCGTGCTCATTGCGGCCCCTCGAAGCTGCGGTCATGCGACAGCGACGGCACACGCCCGCGCGCGGACGCGACCTCGGACAGATCGATATCGACCAGGCTCACCCCCGGTTCGGTCCCGGCATCCACGAGAACCTCGCCCCAGGGCGCCACCGCCATGCTGTGCCCATGGGTCTGCCGGGCGGGGCCGCGGCTGCTGGCATGGGTGCCTGTCTGCGCCGGGGCGAGGACATAGCACCCCGTCTCGATCGCGCGCGCGCGCAGCAGGACTTCCCAATGCGCGGCGCCGGTGACCGGGCTGAAGGCGGCGGGCACCGTCAGAATCTCGGCCCCGGCCTTGGCAAGGCGGCGGTAGAGATGCGGAAACCGGACATCGTAGCACACGCTGAGCCCGACACGCCCGATGGGCGTCGGCACCATCACGGCCCGCGCGCCTGGGCGGAAGCCATCGGATTCGCGAAAGGTTTCGGTCTCGGTCACCGCGACATCGAACATGTGGATCTTGTCGTAGCGCGCGGCGATTTCGCCGTCGGGGCCGATCAGGAAGGAGCGGTTGGCAAATCGGCCATCGGCATCGTCGGTCTTGAGCGCGAGCGACCCGATCAGCAGCCAGACCCCGTAATCCGCCGCCGCTTCGCGCAGCGCGCGCAGGGTTTCGTCCTGCGCTTCATGTGCCAGCACCGCGCGCTGGCGGGTACGGCTGACGGAGACGCAGTTGGTGACTTCGGGGGTGAGCACGAAGCCGGCCCCGCCCTCGACCCCCGCACGCACCGCCTCCAGCGTGGCCGCCAGATTGGCGGCGGGGTCGTCGCCGGAATTGAGCTGCAAGAGCGCCGCGCGCATGGATCAGTCCTTCAGCATTGCATCCAGCCGGCCTTCACGCTCCAGCGCGAAGAGCTCGTCGCAGCCGCCGACATGGGTGGTGCCGATGAAGATCTGCGGAACGGTATGCGCGCCGCCGGCGCGTTCCATCATCTCCTGTTTCAGGGCGGGTTTCGTCAGCACGTTGTAATCCGTGAAGGCGGCACCCTTCTGCTTGAGCAGGCGCTTTGCCGCGTGGCAGAATCCGCAGAGCGGCGAGCTGTACATCTCGATGGTCGGCACGGGTGGTTCCTTGTTCAGACAGTAGAGCAAGCCTCTACCAGCCACGCGCGACGCGGGCCAGTGTCAGCACCGAAACCTCGTCGGCGCCGGCAAGGTAGCAGGCCTCGCTCGCCGCGGCCAGCGTCGCCCCCGACGTCATCACGTCATCGATCAACAGGACCGGCCGGCCCCGGGCCAGCGCACTGCGGCTGGAATGGGGTGCGATCGTGTCGCGCAGGTTGGCGAACCGGTCTTCGCGCCCACGCCCGCCCTGCGCGGGGGTGCGCCGCAACCGCGTCAGCAGGTCCGGACAAAGCGCGCAGTCGATATGGCGCGCCACCACCTGCGCCAGCAGGGCGGCCTGATTGTAGCGCCGGCGCAGAAGCCGCGTCCAGTGCAGCGGAACGGGCACCACAAGCGTGTCCGGACGATGAAGGGGCTGCGCGGCCCGCGCCATCCAGCGCCCGGCCGGGCGCGCGAGTTCCGGCCGGTCGCCATGCTTGAGCCGCATCACGAGCTGACGCGCGCGCCCATCATATCGCAACACCGACCGCCCCCGCGTCCATGGCCGCGCGATCGTCAGGCAATCGTCGCACAGCAAGGGGCCTGCATCTTCATCACCGGGCAACGGCGTGCCGCACATCTCGCACACCAGCCCCACGATGAAGGGCGTATCGCGCCAGCAGACACCGCACAGCCCCTGCTCGGTCGTGACCGGCGCGCCGCACCCGATGCATTGCGGCGGGTAAACTGCGCGCAAGACACTTTGCAATCCCATCGCGACCCCCTACCTCACCTGTCAGCAAGGAGGCCGCAATGACGCAACCGCCCCAGCTGACGGATCGCGACGCGCTGCGCCGTACCCGCGCCCGCGCGCAGCGGCTCGGCGTCGCAAGGTTCCTGCACGACATCGCGATCGACAACATCAAGGAAAGACTCACCGAAGTTAACAGATCCTTTACGGCACCCGCCATCGTGACCGGGCATCCGGCGATCTGGGCAGACGCCTTCCCCGGCGCGACGGTCGTGCCGGACACCGATGTCCTGGACCTGCAGGCCGGCGCCCATGATCTGGTGATCCATGCCATGGCGATGCACTGGGCCGGGGATCCGATCGGGCAACTCATCCAGTGCCGCCATGCGCTGCGCCCGGACGGGCTGTTTCTCGCCGTCCTCCCGGGCGGGCAGACCCTGGCCGAGCTGCGCGCCGCGCTCGCACAGGCGGAATCCGACCTGACCGGCGGGCTGTCGCCGAGGGTGGTGCCGATGGCCGAACTGCGCGATCTCGGCGCCTTGCTGCAGCGCGCCGGGATGGCCTTGCCGGTCGCCGACAGCATGCCGTTCACCGCGACCTATCCGGCGCTTTCGGCGCTGGTTCGCGACCTGCGCGGCATGGGCGAGACCAATGCCCTCGCGCAGCGCCACCGCGCCCCCGCGCCACGGGGCCTTTTCGCGCTGGCGGCGCGGCATTACGCCGAAGCATTCGCCGGGCCTGATGGCCGTCTGCCCGCAACCTTCGAACTGGTTTTCCTGACCGGCTGGGCGCCCGATGCGAGTCAGCCACAGCCGCTGCGCCCCGGCTCGGCGCGCGCACGGCTTGCCGACGCGCTCGACACCCGTGAAACCCCGCTGCCGGACCCGGCCGCCCCGTCGCACCGCGATTGACCCGCTGCGGGAACCCTATATGTCAACTTGCTGAAACAGGATACAGGACACCGCCATGCTGGACGCGAAACCGGATTCCGCAGCCCCGCTCGTCGAGGTGCGCCCGGGCGAGGGCCGGCTCGCCCACGCCCCCGCCGACCACCCGCCGGTCCCGGCCGAGAAAGTCGGCATCCTGATCGCCAATCTGGGCACGCCGGACAATTACGACTACTGGTCGATGCGCCGTTATCTGAGCGAATTCCTCTCCGACAAGCGGGTCGTGGATTATTCGGACTGGATCTGGCAGCCGCTTCTGCAGCTCGTGATCCTGTCAAGGCGCCCCTTCGCCTCCGGCGAGGCCTACAAGGGCATCTGGAACACGGAAAAGGATGAAAGCCCGCTCCTGACGATCACGCGTGATCAGACCGAGGCGATGGCCGAGCGCATGGCGGCACGCTTTGGCGATGATGTCGTCGTCGATTTCTGCATGCGCTACGGCAACCCCTCGACACCGTCCAAGGTACGCGAGATGGTCGCCAAGGGCTGCCAGAAGATCCTGTTCTTTCCGCTCTATCCGCATTACGCGGGCGCCACCTCGGCCACGGCGTGCGATCAGTTCTTCCGCGCACTGATGACCGAGAAATGGCAGCCGGCCGCGCGCACCGTGGCGCCCTATTTCGACCACCCAGAATACATCGAGGCGCTGGCGCACTCCGTCGAGCGTGCCTATGCCGGGCTCGATCATGTGCCCGACCTGCTGGTGGCCTCCTATCACGGCATGCCCAAGCGCTACCTGATGGAGGGCGATCCCTATCACTGCCAGTGCGTGAAGACCTCGCGGCTCCTGCGCGAGCGGCTCGGCTGGGCGCCCGGCGCGATCGAGAGCACCTTCCAGTCGGTCTTCGGGCGCGAGGAGTGGCTGCGTCCCTACACCGTCGATCACGTCGCCGATCTGGCGAAGGCGGGCAAGAAGAACATCGCGGTAATCGCGCCGGCCTTCTCGGCCGATTGCGTCGAGACGCTCGAGGAGATCAACGAGGAGATCAAGGAAAGCTTCGAGGAGGCGGGCGGCGAGCGGTTCACCTACATCCCCTGCCTCAACGACGATGCGCTGCACATCGACGCGCTCGCGGCTGTGGCGGAGGAGAATCTGCGCGGCTGGCTCGACTGAACCGGTGTCTCAAACAAAATGTGGCGGCCACAGGGGCCGCCACACGAAAGTACCTGACCGCAGGGATCAGGACGCGGCGAAGCCCGCGGCGATCACGAGCAGCAGCAGCGCCGGAAC
>CAZMBT010000221.1:0-4082 GCA_964564395.1 uncultured Alkalilacustris sp. | reverse complement strand
TCCCAGCCCATGTCCTTGTTGACCGCACAGGCCTGGGCGGCGAAGGCTTCGTTGGCCTCGATCAGATCGAGGTCATCGGCCTTCCAGCCGGCCTTTTCCAGCGCCTTGCGCGACGCGTTGATCGGTCCGACGCCCATGATCGAGGGATCGAGCCCCGCAGTGGCATAGGAGCGGATCCGCGCCAGCGGTTCGAGCCCGCGCTTCTCGGCTTCTTCCGCGCTCATCATCAGAACGGCGGCCGCACCGTCATTGATGCCGCTGGCATTCGCGGCGGTGACGCTGCCATCGCGGGTGAAGGCGGGCTTGAGCTTCTGCATGTTCTCGAGCGACGCCCCGTGGCGGATATACTCATCCTCCTCGACCAGGATGTCGCCCTTGCGGGTCTTGACCGTGAAGGGTGTGATCTCGTCCTTGAAGCGGCCTTCCTTCTGCGCCGCCTCCGCCTTGTTCTGGGATGCCACGGCGAATTCGTCCTGCGTTTCGCGGCTTATCTGCCACTGCTGGGCGACGTTCTCGGCTGTCTGGCCCATATGATAGCCGTTGAAGGCGTCCCAGAGCCCGTCGCGGATCATCGTGTCGATGAACTTCATGTCGCCCATCTTGTGCCCGGCGCGCAGATGCGCAGCATGGGGGGACATGCTCATGTTTTCCTGCCCGCCGGCCGCGACCACGGTCGCATCGCCGAGCTGGATATGCTGCGCGCCCAGCGCCACGCTGCGCAGCCCGGAACCACATACCTGATTGATCCCCCAGGCTGCCGACTCGATGGGCAGGCCCGCATTGACATGCGCCTGCCGTGCCGGGTTCATGCCCTGGCCGGCGGTCAGGACCTGACCCAGGATCGTTTCCGACACCTCGGACTTGTCGATGCCGGCGCGTTCGACGACGGCCTGAAGGACCGACGCGCCCAGATCATGTGCCGGCGTGTTTGCGAAGCTGCCGCTGAAACTGCCGACCGGCGTGCGCGCGGCTGAGACAATGACGACATTGGTCATGGCGAATCCCTTTTGCTGACTTCGGCGCACCTTGCGTGGCCGCATGGCGCGCAGGATGCAGCATGCCGGCACAGGGTCAAGGATATTGCGGCACTGCGGCACGACCGTTGTGCGGAATATGCACCGGCAGCCGTCAGGCGCTGCGGGGCGCGCTGTTGCGACGGGCGTCATGATGCACTGACGGCGCGCCGAACAGGTAGCCTTGCAGGCAATCTATGCCCATCTGCGCCAGAAGCTGCGCATCCGTCTGCGTTTCCACCGACTCGGCAACGGTGAACATGTCGAAATGCTGCGCGACCGAGATCAGCGCGGCTGTCAGCACCTGATCGTCGGCGCTGCCGGCGATCCCGCGTATGAACTGACCGTCAATCTTGAGAATGTCGAAATGGAAATCGCGCAGGTATCGGAACGTGGTCTGCCCGGCGCCGAAATCGTCGAGTGCAAAGCTCACGCCCTGCGCGTGCAGGTCGCTCATGAACCGGGTCACCAGATCGGGCATCAGCATGGCCGAACGTTCTGTTATTTCGAGGATGAGCCGCTCGGCGATGGTGTCGTCATGGCTGAGCCCCTCGCGGAGTGTCGCCATCCAGTCCGGATATCCGAGCGACCGTGCCGACATGTTGATGGAAAGGCGCAGCGACGGTTCCCGCGCCAGCGCCTGAAGCCCTTGCTCCAGTGCCAGGCAATCGATGATGCGCCCCCATTCATGGGTCTCCACCGTTTCGATGAAGTCGCGCGCCGGGATCACCCGTCCGGTGTCATCCAGAAGCCGGATCAAGCCTTCGTAGAAGGCGATCCGGCCCGGATCATGCGCCTGCACCACGGGTTGGAAGGCGAGCAGGACGCGGCCGGTCTCCAGCGCCTGCTCGACGAAGGCGAGCGTGCGCCGGTCCTGTGCGCAGATCGCTGTCGCAAGCGGGCTGTCATGATCTTGCGGCGTGGCGGGCGGTGGCGTCAATGCGGATCGCGGCAATTCGGCCTCCTGCTGCTTTGTGACAGGATTGCGGCCAAGCTTTAAGAATGACTGAATCGCGGTCCGCGCGGAGATCCGGTTCTGGGGTCCGGCAGGTGCGGACAAAAGAAAGAGGCCGCGACGGGGGAAGTTCCCGGCGCGGCCTCAACTCTGGCCTTCGTTATGCATGAAATCAGCTCATGCGGCGAACGATGGTGTCGATATCGCCACGGCAGATGCCGATGTCTTCCAGCTCGCGGTCCGACAGGCGCGAGAGTTCCTTGCGGGTCGTGCGGCGGTTGTTCCACACACCGAAGCCTTCGCGCAGGTCCTGAAAGAACTGCACGGTGCGCAGGATCGAGATGGCGCCGAACGGCACCGGACGGGGGGGTTCCATGATGGCCATGACAGCACTCCGATCTACAAGGTGAAGGGCAGGCAGAAAGCCTCTGCCCGAGACCGCAGCTAGTCCTGATTCAGATGCCGCGCAAGACTGTATAAATGCATGCCATGCTTGCAGAAATTGCATATCTGTCCACATTGTGCGCGCCGCCTCGTGGCGCAGCCGCCACAGTGCCGGAAAGCGACATTCCCGCCCTTCGGAATGTCGCTTGCGGGCACTTTGCTGCGGGTCGCGCCGCAAGACCTGCCGGGATTGCGGGTTGATCGGACTGGCGGATGTTCGCTCTTCGTGCTAGGCGAGGGTCACTTCGGGCTGTGCGATCGGCGAGAAAAGAGGGACATGCGCGTACTTGGCATCGATCCGGGCCTTCGCTTCCTTGGTTGGGGGCTTGTCGATACCGGCGCGGGCCGAATCAGGCACGTCGCCAACGGGGTATGCCACTCGCAGGGCGACGCCCTGTCCGAGCGGCTCCTGAGCCTGCATGCGCAGCTCGAAGCGGTGGTCGCACGCTACGCGCCCGGCTGCGCGGCGGTGGAGCAGACCTTCGTCAACAAGGATGGCGTCGCCACCCTCAAGCTGGGGCATGCGCGCGCCATCGCGCTGCTGGTCCCGGCGCAGGCAGGGCTGGAGGTCGGTGAATACGCCCCGAACGCCGTGAAGAAGACCGTCGTCGGCGTCGGCAAGGCCGCCAAGGAACAAGTGGCCCACATGGTTCGGATGCAGCTGCCGGGCGTCGAGATCGCATCGGCGGATGCCGCCGACGCGCTTGCGGTCGCGATCTGCCACGCGCATCACTTGGAATCGGCCGGGCGGTTGGCGCGCTCGCTCGCGGAGCGGGCGCGATGATCGGGCGGATCGCCGGGCGGCTGGTGTATCGCGGTGCGGATCATGTCCTGATCGATGTGCGTGGCGTCGGCTATGTGGTCCATGTGTCGGAACGCACGCTGGCCGAACTGCCCGCCCCCGGCGGCGCGGTGGCCGTCTTCACCGAACTCGTGGTGCGTGAGGATCTGCTGCAGCTCTTCGGTTTCACCACCCTTGCCGAACAGGAGTGGCACCGCCTGCTGACCTCGGTGCAGGGCGTCGGGGCCAAGGCGTCGATGGCGATGCTGGGGGCGTTGGGCGGTGACGGTGTCGGCCGGGCGATCGCGCTGGGAGACTGGGCGGCGCTGCGCGGTGCGCCGGGCATCGGGCCCAAGATCGCGCAGCGCGTCGTGAACGAACTGCGCGACAAGGCGCCGGGCGTGATGGCGATGGGCGCCGGCATGGCCGCGGCCGCCGATGCCGCCGCGATGTCCCCACAGACCGAACCCGACACCGGCGCGGCCACGGGCGCTCCGGCGCCCCAGCCGGAGCCTCCTGCGCGCGGTCGTGGGACCGCGAGTGCGGAGTCGCTGTCGGCGCTGGTGAATCTGGGCTATGGGCAGGGCGAAGCGGCCGCGGCCGTGGCCGAGGCGCAGGCCGCGCATCCCGACGCCGACACCGCGGCGCTGATCCGCGCCGCGCTCGGCCTTCTGGCGCCCAAGGGCTGATTGCATGACCGACCGGATCCCCGCATGACCGACCAGACCCCCTCATGACCGACCCCGACCCGACCCTGCGCCCCGACACTCTGCCCGAGGACTCCGACAAGGCGCTGCGCCCGCAAGTGCTGGAGGAATTCATCGGCCAGGCCGAAGCGCGCGCCAATCTGCGCGTCTTCATCGAATCGGCCCGGATGCGCGGCGAGGCG
>CAZMBT010000220.1:0-4100 GCA_964564395.1 uncultured Alkalilacustris sp. | reverse complement strand
GACGCGCATGGAACTTGGCGCGTTTCGCACCCGCAGCGCCACGCAGCTTTCGGGCGGCGAACAGGCGCGCGTGCTGATCGCGCGGGCACTGGCGCAGGAGGCACCGCTTTTGATGGCCGACGAGCCGATCGCGGGGCTGGACCCGGCGCATCAGCTCGCGGCGATGAGCACCTTCGCGAACCTCGCCGCCGAAGGCCGCGCCGTCATCACGGCGCTGCACGATCTGGGGCTGGCGGCGCGCTTTTGCAGCCGGCTTGTGGTGCTGGATCGCGGCCGGCTGGTCGCCGATGGCACGCCCGATACGGTGCTGACCCCGGCGCTGCTGGCACAGGTCTTCGCACTGCGGGCGCATTTCGAGCGCACGGAAGACGGCGTGATCTTTCAACCGCTGTCTCGCGTCACGACGCCACCGAACCGAGGGAGCTGAACCCATGCGCCGATTTCCGCCCGAACGCATCGTCTGTCTGACCGAGGAAACGGTGGAGACGCTCTATCTGCTGGGCGCCGAGAACCGCATCTGCGCGGTCACGGGCTATGCGGTCCGCCCGGCGCGGGTGCGCCGCGAAAAGCCGCGCGTCGGCGCCTTCACCAGCGCCAATATCGACGCCATCCGCGATCTCGCGCCCGATCTGGTGCTGACCTTCAGCGACTTGCAGGCCGATATCGCTGCCGCGCTGATCCGCGAAGGCATCGCCGTGCACGCCTTCAACCAACGCGACATCGCCGGCATCCTGACGATGATCCGCACCCTCGGCGCGCTGATCGGCGCACCGGAAGACGGCGCAGCGCTTGCCGGGCGGCTCGGGGCCGACCTCGCCGCCGCGCGTGCCGCCGCCCCGGCCCGGCGCCCGCGCGTGTATTTCGAGGAATGGGACGACCCGATCATCACCGGCATCGGCTGGGTGTCGGAACTGATCGAGATCGCCGGCGGAACCGACTGCTTTGGCCATCTGCGCCATGAACAGGCCGCGCGCGACCGTATCATCGACCCCGCCGAGGTCATCGCCGCCGCCCCGGATGTGATCATCGGATCCTGGTGTGGCAAGAAACTGCGCCCCGAGCGGATCGCCGCGCGGCCGGGATGGGACGCCATTCCCGCCGTGCGCAACGGGCGCATCCTTGAGATCAAGTCGCCGCTGATCCTGCAGCCGGGACCGGCCGCGCTGACCGATGGTCTGCAGGCGGTGGCGCAGGCCGTGAGGGAGGCTGCACATGGATGAGCTTTGGCTGTTTATGGGACGTGGCGGCGCCGTGATCTGGGTGATCGGGGCGCTGTCGGTGGCGACGCTGGCGCTGGCGCTGTGGAAGCTGTGGCGGCTGCTGCGCGCCGGGGCATGGGCGGGCGCGCGCACCGAGACCGCGCTCGCGGCCTGGGCGCGGGGCGACGCCGAGACGGCGCATGACCTCCTGCGCCGGCGGGGCGGGTTGCGCGCGCGGCTGGCGCGCGCGGCGCTGCAGGCGGTCACGCAACTGCCCGAGCCGCAGGCACGCGAGGAAACCCTGCGCGTGGCGCGCGGGCTTCTGGCCGAGGCGCGCAGCGGCCTGCGCGCGCTCGAACTGTCGGCCTCGATCGCGCCGCTGCTCGGCCTGCTGGGCACGGTGATCGGGATGATCGCGGCGTTTCAGGCATTGCAGGCCGCCGGCGCGCAGGCCGATCCCGCGACGCTGGCCGGGGGGATATGGGAGGCGCTGCTGACCACGGCTGCGGGGATGTCGGTGGCGATCCTCGCGTCGCTCGCGCTGAGCTGGTTCGAAAGCGTGACCGACCGGCTCGCCCACGATTTCGAGGATATCGCGACGCGCATCTTCCTCGCCCGGCACGGGGCTGAGTGATGTTCGCACTTGCCCCTCCACGCAAGCCGCGCCGACCCGGCCTGACGCCGATGATCGATGTGGTGTTCCTGCTTCTCGTGTTTTTCATGCTGGCGGCGCGCTTCGGGCTGGAAGGCACGCTGGAGTTCGGCATCGCAGCGGGGCAGGAGGAATGGCAGGGGCCGCCGCGACTGATCGAGGTGACGCCGCAGGAGACCCGGCTCAACGGCGTCACCCACGCGCCCGAGGGCCTCATCACTGCGCTGGACGGGCTGTCGCAGGACCCGGCGCGCGATCCCGTGCTCATCCGCGCCGGTGACGGTGCAAGCCTTCAGCATGTCGTCACGCTGATGGAGCGGCTGCGCGATGGCGGCTACGGCCAGCTCATGCTTATCGAACGGGGGCAGCGTTGACCGCGCCGGGCCATGAGTTTCGCCTTGCCCAACCCGCGCCGCGACGGGTGCGCGAGAATGTCGTGCCGATGATCAATGTGGTGTTCCTGCTGCTGATCTTCTTTCTGATGACGGCGCAGATCGCCCCGCCCGAGCCCATCGCGCTGACCCCGCCCGAGGCCGAGGCCGGCGAGAGGCCGGGCGCTGAGCGCGCGCTGCATGTCGGTGCCGATGGCACATTGGCGTATGGCGATGCACGTGGCGATGCGGCGCTCGACGCGGTGTCACGACGCGATCAGGACACGCCGCTCAGGCTGCGCGCGGATGCCGAGCTTCCCGCCGAGGAGCTTGCGGCGCTGCTGCCCCGGCTCGCGCAGGCGGGGATAGACCGCATCGCGCTGGTCACGGTCAGAAGGTAGGAACAGCCATGCGCTGGGTGATCGAAGCGGGCATATTCACGGCATTGGCGGCATCGCTGCATGTCGGCGCGCTGACGCTTTGGGACCGGTCCCCGCCGGGTGCGCAATCCGCAGGCGATGGCGGTACGGCGCATGTTTCGTTGCAGGCCGCACCTGATGCCGTGGCGGCGTTGGCCGCGCGCTGGCAGACACCGCCCGACGCCGCCCCCGGTCCGGAGCCGGCCGCCGCAGCGCCGGCCGCCGTGCGCAACACGCCCGACATGCCACGACAGCGCCCGCCAGCACAGCCCGCATCCACAGCGCCGGTGTCCCCCGCTGCGCCGCAGGAACAGAGCTGGCGCGCCCCCGATGTCAGCCGCGCCAGCGCCGCGCCGCGCGCGCCCGAACCCGCTTCGGCACGGCAATCGCCCCCACCGGACGCGCCCGATGCAGCGCCGCGGGGCGCGCCCGCGCAAGCCCCCGGCACACCGCCGACCCCCGACAGCGGGGCGGATCGGCCGCCACGTGCCGACACCGCGGCGCCACAGCCGCGCATCGCCGTGCGACAGGCCGATGCGACACAAACCCGCCCGCGCAGCCGGTCAGGCGAAAGCGCGCATGCCCCTGCCCCCGAGCGCCCCGCGGCCCCCGCCTCGAGCGAGGCCTCACCCGCGCAGACCGCCAGCGGCACCGGCGGCGGCGCCGATGCCGGGCACCGCGCCGATGCCGAGGCCGCCCTGTCGGATGCCGAGCGCAGCAGCCTCATCGCCGGTTGGGGCGCCGAGATCCGCGCCCGCGTTGAACGCCACAAGCGCTACCCGTCCGCGCTGCGCGACAGCCGCGCCGAAGGCACGGCCATGGTCCGTCTGCAGATCGATCGCAGCGGCACACTGACGTCGCTGGGACTGGTGCGCAGCTCGGGGCACGCCGCACTTGACGAGGCCGCGCTGCAAGCGGTGCGCCGCGCCGCGCGCTTTCCATCGGCGCCGGAACGGCTTCGCCGGCAGAACTTTGACTTCGAGCTGCCGATCACCTTCCGGTTCTAGCGCATGTCGCGCCGGAACGGATTCGGAACCGCCCGCGGCCCGGGCATGCGCCCACCTCGGTCGGGCGCACGCCCTCTTTTCCACCGGGACCAATCCCGATCAAACGCGATACGCCATGGCGCGGATTGCAACGCGCAAGCGCCGGGTTCCATCGACCGGGCAAAGGCGCTAGGACAAGCGGGCAGACAGGGAGGCATCATGACCGACATTACCCGTATCGAACCCGGCCCGCGCATGAGTCAGGCCGTCATCCATAACGGCACCGTCTGGCTCGCCGGCCAGATCGGCGCCCCGGGCAAGAGCGTGACCGAACAGACACGCGCCTGCCTCGCCGGTGTCGAGCGGCTGCTCGCCGAGACGGGCTCGGACAAGTCGCGGCTGCTGCAGGTGACGATCTGGCTGGCCTCCATGGACGATTTCGCCGAGATGAACGCGGTCTGGGATGACTGGGT
>CAZMBT010000219.1:0-4103 GCA_964564395.1 uncultured Alkalilacustris sp. | reverse complement strand
CCCCGATCACGATCATCATCAACAGCTGAATCGCGATCAGGAAGGAGAAGGTTTCGTTGTTGAACGCGCCCGCGAAGATCCCCATCAGCGCACCGCCCAATCCGGTGATGGCGCAGGACAGCCCGAAGGCGGTCGCCTTGGTGCGCGCCAGGTTGATGCCCATCGCCTGCGCCGAGACCTCGCTGTCGCGTACCGCCGCAAAGGCGCGCCCCAGCGGCGCCCGCAACAGATTGAGATAGAGCAGCGTGACCAGCACCGTGACCGTCAGCACCAGGTAATAGAAGGCGGCCGGCGTCGCCCAGCGGTCGAAGGTGAGGCCCAGAATAGTGATTTCGGGCGCGAACTTGCCGTTCACGCCGCCCGTCCAGGGCGCCAGCATGACGATGATGTCGTCGGCAAGGATGGCCAGCGCCAGCGTCGCGATGGCCAGATACACCCCGTGCAGTCGCAGCGCCGGAATCGCGATGATCGCGCCGGCCACACCCGTGACCAGCCCCGCCAGCAGGAAGGCGGCGACGAAGGGCAGCCCGGCCTCCATCATGAGCACGCAGCTGTAGCACCCCAGCGCCATGAAGGCCGAATGCCCCAGGCTGACCTGTCCCGTCTGCCCGGTCAGCAGCATCAGCCCCAGCCCGGCGATGGCCCAGATCAGCACATTGGTGACCTCGCCCAGAAAGAACCCGCTCAGCACCAGCGGCAGTGCGATCATCACCACGAGCAGGGCGGCATAGAGGCCGAAGCTCCACAGATCCGCGAACAGCCGGATATCCTGATTGTAGTCGGTCTTGAAATGCGTGCGCATGGCTCAGACCTTCTTGCTGCGAACCTGGGTGAACAGGCCGTGCGGGCGAAAGACCAGAACCAGGATCAGCAACACATACGGCGCAAGCTGCGACACGCCCGCCGCGAGATACCGCGCCGCGAAGGGTTCGATCACCCCCACGATCAGCCCGCCCAGAAGCGCCCCGGGCAGGCTGCCGAAGCCGCCGATCACGGCCGCGGCGAAGGCCTTGATGCCGATGAAGCCCGCCGACGGATCGATCGCGCCCTTGGAGGCATAGAGCACGCCCGCCACCCCGGCGACGATGCCGGCCAGCGCCCAGACCATCCCCTGCACCCGTTTGACCGGGATGCCCATGTAATAGGCGGCCATCTGGTTCTGGCTGGAGGCCTGGATGGCCAGCCCGATGCGCGTGCGCTGGAAGAACTGATAGAGCATCACCGTCAGGATCACCGTCACGACGATCACCGACACATCCGCGAAGCCCAGCACCAGCGGCCCCATCCGCACATCGCCCAGCGCCAGCGGCGAATGCAGGGTCTGCGGCTCATGCCCCCAGATCGCCCCGGCAATGAAGCGGATGAAGAAGCCCAGCGCGATGGTCAGGATGATCACCGCGGTCTGGGTCTGGCCGAACAGGCGCCGGATCAGCGTCAGATCCAGCAGATAGCCCAGCGCCCCCATGATCAGCAGCGCCAGCGGCACCGCGATCCAGAACGGGATTCCCATGTATTGCGGGTTGACCAGCCCCAGCGTGACGAAGGCGCCGAGCATCATGAAATCGCCCTGGGCGAAATTCACCGCCTCGGTCGCCTTGTAGATCAGCACGAAGCCCAGCGCGATCAGCCCGTAGACGCAACCATTCGCGAGGCCGCTGACGAGCAGCTGCAAGACGTCCAAATGCACCTCCCTGGCGGGGCGCGCGGTTTTTCGGTGCGCGCATCTCCGCAGCGGGCCGTTGCGGCCCCCTCCAATCCGGACTGTGACCGATCCCCGCACATGATTTCAAACAAAAAAGCGCGCGCTCCCGCAGGGGCGCACGCAAAGAAGGTGTTCGCCGTCCGGGGCGGGGGCGCCGCCGGAATGTGGATGGTGTCAGCGCGAGATCAGCACCGAACACTGCGCATGGCGCACGACCCGCGCCGCGGTCGAGCCGATGAAATAGTCGCTCAGCCCCGGACGGTGCGAGGCGATCATGATCAGATCGGCGCCATTATCCTCGGCGGATTGCAGGATCTGCCCGGATGCGGCGCCCGAACGCACCTCGGCGAGAACCTTGGCATCCGTGCCCGCGCCCTGCGCCATTGTCTTGAGCTCGACCATGGCTTCCGCGTTGCGCCGCTCGCCGATGTCGCGGGGCAGTTCGGCGGCCACATAGGACGGCACCTCCTCGAGGACATGCACGAGCCGCACGGTGCCGCCCTCATCCAGAAGCTCGATGGCGCGGCCCAGAAGCGCCTTACCCAGGTCGCCATGGGCCAGGTCAACGGCGACGATGATGGATTTGTACATATCTTCCTCCGGCTGTTTGATGTCACTATCATCCGCGCAGGAGGCTTACGCAACCCCCGGCGCGGCCGCCTTGATTCAGCGCAAGCCCCGGCGCGTCCGCGGTTGGTGCCAGAGTGCCTCAGCCCGCCGGACCGCGATATCCTCTCGCCACGACGTATTTTTCCGAGCTGTCGGCGCGGCTTGCCGGGGGTTTGACGTTGACCACCTTGGCAAAGCGCGCCTTCAGGGTGCGCTGCAGGCCCGCCTCGGCGCCGCCCTCCAGCACCTTGGCCACGAAGGTGCCCCCTTCGGCCAGAACCTCGAAGGCGAATTCGGCCGCGGCCTCGCACAGCGCGACGATGCGCAGATGGTCGGTCTGCTTGTGCCCGGTCGAGGCCGCGGCCATGTCCGACAGCACCACATCCGCCGGCCCGCCGAGCCAGTCGCGCAGCTCGGCGTCCGCGCCCTCTTCCATGAAGTCGAGCACGCGCGCCTCGGCGCCGGCCACCGGTTCGATCTCGCGCAGATCGATGCCGATCACGCGCCCGACCGGTTTGTGCGGCTTCTGCCCCAGCGCGTTGCACCGGTCTGCCGCGACCTGCAGCCACCCGCCCGGCGCGCAGCCCAGATCGACCACGCGCGCGCCGGGACGCAGGAAGCGATGCGCGTCGTCAAGCTCCATCAGCTTGTAGGCGGCCCGCCCGCGCATCCCCTCGGCGCGCGCGCGGGCCACATACGGATCGTTGAGCTGACGCTGCAACCAGCGCGTCGAGGAGGGTTTGCGCCCGCGCGCGGTCTTTACCTTGACCTTGAGATCGCGCCGCCCCCGTCCGGAGCTTCCCGGTGCCTTGACCATGTGTCAGCCCTGTTCCTCGCCCAGCACGCCGTCGCGGTTCATCTGTGCGTAAAGCAGCCCCTCGCGCAGGCCGCGATCGGCCACCGACAGCCGGTCGGTGGGCCACACGCGCAACAGCGCCTGCAGGATCGCCGCGCCCGACATGATCAACGAGTGCCGGTCGCGTCCGATGCAAGGGTCGCTGCGACGTCCCTCGGGGCCCAGCGTCAGATACGCCCGGATCACCTGATCGATCTGGTCGCTGGTCATCCGCAGCCCGTCCACCTTGTTGCGGTCATAGCGCCGCAGGCCCAGATACGATGCCGCAACCGTCGTCACGGTGCCCGAGGTGCCGATGATCTGGAACCCGTCGCGCGCCTGCATCCGGTCATAGGGCGCGAAATCCGCAAGCTGTTCCTCGAAATACCAGCTCATCAGGGCGAAGCGCGCGGCGTCATCGTCGACATCGCGGAACTGATCCTTGAGCGTCGCCACCCCCAGCGGCACGCTGATCCAGTCCACCACCCGCGCTGCCGGGCGGTCCCCGATCTGCTGCGCACCCGCAAACCCCGAATGCAGCCGCATGATGGCGCGCGCGCGTTCGGATTCGGGGACTTCCGACAGGTCCAGCCAGACCAGCTCGGTCGAGCCGCCGCCGATATCGACCACCAGCAACTGTTCGGTGCGCCGCGACACCAGCGAGGCGCAGGACACGACGGCCAGTCGCGCCTCCTCCTCCGGGGCGATGACCTCCAGCGTCAGCCCGATCTCGCGCTGCACCTTGCGCATGAACTCGCCGCCATTGCTGGCGCGCCGGCAGGCTTCGGTCGCGACGAGGCGCATGCGCTCGACACCGTGCTGGCACAGCTTGCGGTGACAGATCCGCAGCGCCTGCACGGTGCGTGCCATCGAGGCGCGCCCCAGCCGGCCCGACGCCTCCAGCCCGGCGCCGAGCTGTACGCTCTTGGAAAAGCTGTCTATCACGCGGAACTGGTT
>CAZMBT010000218.1:0-4115 GCA_964564395.1 uncultured Alkalilacustris sp. | reverse complement strand
GGCGCGGGATCGCGCCCGATCCCGCCGAGGTCGCCGCCGGACAGGTGGAAACCGACGAGGAGGCGCTGATCCGCCAGCTTCTGGAGGCGGCGGTCACCCCGCCGCCGCCCACCGAGACCGAACTGCGCCGCGTCTACGAGGCCGAACCCGAACGCTTCCGCTCCCCGGCGCTCTATGAGGCGGCGCATATCCTGATCGCCGCCGCGCCCGAGGATGCTGTGGCGCGCGCGCAGGCGCTCGAGCGTGCGCAGGCGCTCATCGGCGAGCTGCAGCGCGACCCGACGCGCTTTGCCGAACTCGCCCGCACGCAGTCGGCCTGCACGTCGCGCCAGGCGGGCGGGTTGCTCGGCCAGCTCAGCGCGGGCGACACCGTGCCCGAATTCGAGGCCGCGCTCGCAATCCTGCAGGAGGGAACCATCACCCCCGAGCCGGTGAAAACCCGCTACGGCTTTCACATCATCCGCCTCGATGCCCGCGCCGACGGCGCGACACTGCCCTTCGAAAACGTCAAACCGAAACTGCGCGAAGCCCACATGAAAACCGCATGGGTCCACGCCGCGCGCGACTTCGTCGCCAAACTCGTGAAACAGGCCGAAATCACCGGCGTAAACATGAAAGCCGCGTGACGCCGGACCTCGCAACCGCGCCCGTCTGCGTGCGCGTCAGAGCCAGCGCAGAGGACAGGAGAAATCGAATGACCCTGCACCACCTACAGGAGACACCGGATTGCACCTGTGACGACGCCGAGCCCGGCCTCGTCGCTTTCGAGACGGCAGTGCGGCGCGGCCTCGACCTGTGTGAACCGCTGCGCGAGACCGAGACGCTCGCGCTCGAGGCCGCGCTGGGCCGGGTGCTCGCCGAACCGGTTCGTGCGCACGCACCGATGCCGCCTTTCGACAGCGCGGCGATGGACGGCTATGCGCTTCGGCGGGCGGATCTGTCCGGGCCGGGGCCGTGGGATCTGCCGGTTGCGGGGCGTATCGTTGCCGGCGAGGCTGTACCGCGCCCGCTGCAAGCGGGGCAGGCGCTGCAACTCTTTACCGGTGCGCCGCTTCCGTCCGGCTGCGACGCGGTCGTTGCACAGGAACGGGTGGCGCGGGCCGGCGGGCGCATCCGCGTCGCGACCCGCCCGGAGCCCGACCTCAATATCCGCCGCGCCGGCGAGGATGCCGGTGCCGGAGCCGAAATCCTGCCTGCGGGCCGGCCGATCGGTGCCGTCGAGGCCACCGCCATCGCCGCAGCCGGACACGCCCGCGTACAGGTGTTCCGGCCGCTGCGGGTGGCGGTGCTGTGCACCGGCTCGGAGTTGCGCGCGGCGGGTGAGTCACTCGCGCCCGGCGCCATCTGGAACACGAACGGCGTCCAGCTGCGCGCGGCGCTGCAGGTCCCGTGGATCACGCTGACAGGCGTCGAAACCGTCGCCGATTGCCCCGATCGCCTGCGCACGGCGCTTCGTGGCGCCGCGCAGCAGGCCGACCTCGTGGTCAGCACGGGCGGCGTTTCGGTCGGCGAAGAGGACCACGTGCCCGCAGCCCTTCGCAGCGCGGGCGGGCGCATTGCCGTGTCCGGCGTCGCGATGAAACCGGGCAAGCCGCTGATGCTCGGGCGGCTCGGGCAGGCGGTCCATGTCGGGCTGCCCGGCAATCCGATCGCGGCGCTGATCGCCTGGAACGTCCTGGGCGCGCGCCTGGCAGCGCGGTTGGGTGGACAGGGAGAGTGCGCCCCCGCGCGCTGCTTCGTGCGCGCGACGGCGCCGGTAACGCGCAAGGCCGGCCGCTGCGAATTCCGCCCCGCTGTCCTGACCGGGTACGCCGCCGACGGCCTCGCCTCGGTCACGCTGTTGGCGGGGGCGTTCTCGCATCGAGCGGCGTTGCTGACCCTGGCGGACGGTCTGGCGCTGATCCCCGCCGATACGGATGAGGTCAGGCCCGGCGATCTGCTGGAGTTCCTGCGGCTCTGACGCCCATCTGACACCCGGGCGCGTGGCAAACGCAGGCAGTCGCGCCGCCCTCCACGCAGCCGTCGGCCCGGAACGCCACCAGCCGGCCATGCCGGCGCGAGCGCAGATTCCCTGTTCCACAAGCGCCGCGCTTGCGGTACCATGTTACCAAAAAGGGGCAGGCAGATGGCATTCCTTCGAACAGCCGTCGTGGTGGCGACGGCGCTGATCCTCTTCGGCTGCACGGAGCCGACCAAGTTCCGAAACTATGACGGACCCGAGGTCACCCGGATCAATGTGTACAAGGACGCGCGCGTCATGGATCTGATGCATGGCGATCAGGTCCTGCGGCGCTTTGACGTGGATCTCGGCCGTGAGCCGGTGGGCCACAAGCAACGCGAGGGGGATGGCCGCACGCCGGAGGGGGTGTATTTCATCGACCGCCGGAATCCGCAGAGCGCCTTTCACCTCTCGCTCGGGATCTCTTACCCGGAGGCTTCGGACAGGCTCCGCGCCGAGGAGGCGGGGGACAATCCCGGCGGCGACATCTTCATCCACGGGCGTGGACCGCGCTTTGCGAATCCGCGCCGCGACTGGACCGAGGGCTGCATCGCCGTGACCGACCGCGAGATGGAGGACATCTTCGCGATGGTTCGGGTCGGCACACCCATCGTCATCACCCCCTGACGCGCCCCGCCGGTCGCGCCATCGCTGTGTCGCCACATTGCCGATCTACGCCGCTCAGAGGCTTCCGCGTTCCGCCTCGGGATGCTCGGCAATGAAATCGCGCAGCGTCGCAAAGAGCTTTCGCGCCTGCGCGGTATCGTCGCGATGCAGCGCGTCGCGGATATCGTCGCAGATCATCGCGTGCACCCTTTGCGGCCCCTTGTGGATATGCAGCAGATACTCCCCGAGAAAGGTCGCGTCGCCCTCGGAGATATGTTCATGCAGCGCGATCGCCTCGATTTCAGCACGGGTCAGGGACGTCATGTCCTCGATGTCTTCCAGATTGATCATGGCAGCCTCCTTGGCGGTTCATGATATCACGCACAGGGTCCGTGAACGCAGGAATCCGCAGGGGCAGTATCTCGCAATTCCGAGCGCCGTTTCTTGCGCCAGATCAAGGTGCGCCGCACACGGTCGACGCAAAGAGGTGGAAACGAAACAGCGGAGATGAAGCCATGACCAAGCTGTCGCTCGTGCTCTTCGTCATCGTGGCGACGACGATGATGGGTATCCTGATCGTCGCCGCGCTCACGATGGGCTTCGATACAGCGCGCCCGATCATGCTGGCCGCGGCCGCCGGGTTCCTGGGCGCGATCCCGGTGAGCTGGCTGATCGCGCGCCGCATCTTCGCCTGAAGCGCGCCGAAGACCCCGTTTTCGCGCGTCTTGCGGCGCAGGCACCGCCGGGCTAATGGCGGTTGATGACACAAGTCAGGCAATACCGGGCGCATGCCCGAACGGTGCTGTCACTGGGGCTGCCCTTGATCGGCAGTCACATGGCGCAGTTCGGCCTGCAGGTCACCGATACGGTGATGCTGGGCTGGTATGGTGTCGAGGCGCTGGCAGCGGGTGTGCTGGGCGCGACCATCTTCTTCACGCTCTTCATTCTCGGATCGGGTTTTGCGCATGCGGTGATGCCGATGGTGGCCACCGCCGCGGCCCGCGGCGACAGCATCGAGGTGCGCCGGGCCACGCGGATGGGGCTGTGGCTCTCGGCTGCGTTCGGCGTGGGGGTGATGCCGCTGATGTGGTGGTCCGGGCCACTCTTGCTGTGGCTGGGGCAGCCGCCGGGGGTCGCGGAACTGGGGCAGGACTATCTGCGCATTGCCGGTTTGGGCATGGTTCCGACACTGATCGTGATGGTGCTCAAGAACCATCTGGCCGCGCTGGGGCGCACGCAGGTGGTGCTGTGGGGGACCGTCGCCGCCGTCTTCGTGAATGCCGGGCTGAACTGGGCGTTCATCTTCGGCAACTGGGGCTTTGCCGAAATGGGCGTGCGTGGCGCCGCGCTGGCATCGGTGATCGTGCAGCTGGTCTCGGCGCTGGCGCTTCTGGGCTATGCCGCGCTGTTGCCCGCGCTGCGCCATTATGCACTGCTCACCCGGCTCTGGCGGCCGGACTGGTCGGCGATGGGTCAGGTGTTTCGCGTCGGCTGGCCCATCGGTCTGGCG
>CAZMBT010000217.1:0-4127 GCA_964564395.1 uncultured Alkalilacustris sp. | reverse complement strand
GCCGCCTCAAGGAGTTGCGCGCCGCCTTCGACCGGTTGCTGCCGCAGCTGCGCGGCGCGCCGCTGGTCGCCGTCTCGGCCAGGACCGGCAAGGGGCTGGACAAGCTGCACGCCGCCATTGCGCAGGCCCATGCGGTCTGGAACCGGCGCGTTCCGACAGCGCGACTCAATCAGTGGCTGGCGCGGATGGTCGAGGCGCACCCGCCCCCCGCCCCCGGCGGTCGGCGCATCAAGATGCGCTACATGACCCAGGTCAAGACCCGTCCGCCCGGTTTCGTGGTGATGTGCTCGCGCGCCGACGAGGTGCCGCGCAGCTATGTGCGCTATCTGGTGGGTGGGCTGCGCGACGATTTCGACCTGCCGGGCACGCCGATCCGGCTGCACCTGCGCGCGCAGGGCGACAAGAACCCTTACCGCGACCGGCGCAAGCCGGGGCCGTCAAAGCTGCGCAAGCATCTTGACGGGCAGCGCAGCGGCCGCGACGGCAGGTAGACGCGCTCAGCCGACGGGGCTGGCGCAAGCCGCGTCCCGAGGAACGGCCCGCATGCCGGGTCAGGCCGCCGCGTCCTCTTCTTGCATGGTGGTCACGATCTGTGCGCGCCCTTCCAGAGTGCGGTGCACGGGGCACCGGTCGGCAATCTGAGCAAGGCGCGCACGGGTTTCGGCGTCCAGCGCTCCCTGCAGCCGGATGACACGCGTAAAGCGGTCGATCCGCGCCCCGGTGCTGCAATCGGCGCAATCGCTGGCGTGGACCTTGTCGTGGCTCACATCGACGCGGACATGCTGCAATGCGATGCCCTTGTGCCGGGCATACATGCGGATGGTCATGGAGGTGCAGGCCCCCAGCCCGGCTGCGACAAGGCCGTACGGGCTCAGCCCGCGATCGGTGCCGCCGACCTTGCGCGGCTCGTCCGCCATCAGGTGATGCCCGCCGGCGCTGATGTCCTGAAGGAACCCCTCCGCATCGGCTTCGCTGACGCGGGTGACGCCCTCCGGTGCAGGGTCGGTTTCCGGCGCGGCCGTCAGATCGACGTAGCGGCCGGCCCATGCAGCGATCACCTCGGCAGCGTACTCGGCGTCCTCGCGGTTCGAGATCAGGTGATCGGCGCTGTCGAGCGAGACGAAGCTCTTGGGATGACGCGCTGCCGTGAAGATGCGCGTGGCGTTGTCGATCCCGACCACCTCGTCACGCGGGCCGTGCAACACCAGAAGCGCGCGGCGCAGATCGGCAATGGCGGGTTGCAGCCGCGCACCATCGACATCCGCCACGAAATCCGCGCCGATACGTATCGCGCGCCCGCCCAGCATCACCTCGGCGGTGCCGTTCTCGGCGATCGTGTCCAGCGCGTCGCCGAAATTATGCGTCACATGGCCGGGATCGAAAGGGGCCGCGATGCTGACCACCGCGCGCACGCTGTCGATCGCGCCCGCCGCCTTGAGCACCGCCGCCCCGCCCAGCGAATGCCCGATGATCAGCGCGGGGGACATGTGGCGCGCGCGCAGCGCCTCGGCGGCACGCAGCAGATCCTCGACATTGGACGTGAAGGTGGTGTTGGCGAATTCGCCCTGTGAATGCCCGAGCCCGGTGAAGTCGAAGCGCAACACCGCGATGCCGCGCGCGGCGAGCCGCGCGGCGATGCGGCGGGCGGGCTGGATGTCCTTGCCGCATGTGAAGCAATGTGCAAACAGCGCCGTCGCGCGGTGCGGCCCGTCCGGCATGTCGAGCCGTGCTGCCAGCGCGTGCCCGTCATGGCCGGTAAAGGTGAAGCGTTCTGTAGGCATTGGTCCTCCCGATGCGGTTTGCGCGACAGGGCGAAACTGCGTCAGGGCCGAGGGTGGCGCAAGGCTGGCATTTCCGGGTAACGCTGTAGTGACCGGCCGGGCGGGGTTTGCAGGCCCCGCAAGACCGCCTATGAGGGCCCGATGACAGCAATATTGCAAGCCAGTCTGCCGTTCTCGCCCTGGGCCGAGCCGAATGCCCGCCGGTTGCCGGGGGTGCAGCCGCTCGACCCGGCCGAGTGGCTGCATGTCGATGACGCCTTCGCCGCGCAGATGGCCGAGCGCGAGCGGTTGATCGCGACCGTGCCGCGAGAGGTTCATGCGCTGGAGCCGTCGGCGCAGGCCGCGGCGCGCGAGGTGCTCGACCTGGTGGTCACGCATCTGCGCGGCGATCCGCGCTATGACGTTGCCGCGCAGGCCGTGACGCGGCCGGATGGTGTGCGCGTCGCGCTGGACCCAGAGGCGCCGTTGTTCACGGTCGGACGCCTGATCCAGGAGGATGTCTGCCTGTTGCAATGCGACGCGCAGGGCGGGCATGTGCTGACCGGGGCCATCCTGTGCTTTCCGGCAAGCTGGCGGCTGCCCGAGAAGATGGGGCGCGCGCTGATCGGAATACACCGGCCCGTGCCCGAATATGACGCCGACCTCGCGCGGCGGGTGCAGCGGCTCTTCGATGCCATCCGTCCGGAGCGCCCGTTATGGCGATCCAACGTTCTGAGCTATGACGATCCGGTGTTGCACCAACCACGATCCGAAGCGGCCGCGCGCCGCCCCGCAACCGCGCACGCGCCTTTCATACGCTCGGAACGCCAATGCCTGTTGCGCTTGCCGCAAAGCCGCGCCGTCGTGTTTTCGATTCACACCTATGTGGTGCGGCGCGCCGACCTGACATCTGCGCAGGCGGCCGCCCTGAACGGGCAGCCCGAAGCCATGCGTGCGAGTACGGACGAGTGAGCCGGGAAAACGACGTTTTTGCTCCAGTTTGCGGCGCATTGTTCCGGTTGCAACTTTATTAATCACTGTTAGCGTCAGCCGATGACAGTCGGATTGCGCGTTCATCAGCAAGGAGAGGGACAGATGTACAGCCAGATTCTCGTTCCGGTCGACCTCACGCATGTGGAACAGTTGGGCAAGGCGCTGCAGACAGCCGCCGATCTCGCGCGTCACTACGGGGCGCCGGTGTGCTATGTGGGTGTGACGCCGGAGACGCCGTCCCCCGTTGCGCACAACCCCGAGGAGTTCGCCGGAAAGCTCGACGATTTCGCGAAGCAACAAGGCAAGAAGCACGGGATCGAAGTTTCGAGCCGATCCTACACCTCCACCGATCCTGCGATCGATATCAACAAGACGCTCAGGCAGGCGGTGCTGGATTCGGGCGCTGACCTTGTGGTCATGGCGAGCCACCCCCCGAACATCACGGATTACATCTGGCCGTCGCATGGCGGCTGGGTGGCCGAGCATTCCAGCTCTTCGGTCTTCGTGGTGCGCTGAAGCGCCCGCCGCCGGGTGAATAACAAGGAAGGGAGAGAACATGTCTGACGAAAACGATCAGGACACGGAGGCCGTTCCCTCGCCGGAGGGGCCGGCCGACGTCATCGAGACCGATTACGAGATCGGTCAGGACAACATTACGCCGAAGGTCGGGCCCTTCGGACTCGATATCCACAACCCGGTCTTCGTGGTCTCCGGGTTGGTCGTGGTGGCCTTTGTCATCCTGACACTCGCGTTTCAGGGCGTTACCGAGCCGATGTTCACCGGGTTGCGAGGGTTCCTGACCTCGAGCTTTGACTGGTTCTTCCTGATCGCCGGCAACATCTTCGTTCTGGTCTGCCTTGGCATCCTGATCTCGCCGCTGGGCAAGGTGCGCCTCGGCGGGCGCGATGCAACGCCGGATTACGGCTATCCGGGCTGGTTCGCGATGCTGTTCGCCGCTGGCATGGGCATCGGGCTGATGTTCTTCGGGGTGCTCGAGCCGGTGTATTATTTCGGCACGCCCTGGGGTGATCAGCCGCTGGCGCGCGATATCGGTGTCGTCGACGGCGAACTGGTGGATGCAGCCACGGTGGAGGCTGCGCGCCTGACCGCCATGGCAGCCACCATCTACCACTGGGGTCTGCACCCCTGGGCGATCTACGCGATCGTGGCGCTGTCGCTGGCGCTTTTCTCGTTCAACAAGGGTCTGCCGCTGACGGTCCGGTCGATCTTCTACCCGATCTTCGGCGAGCGCATCTGGGGCTGGCCCGGCCATGTCATCGATATCCTAGCGGTGTTCGCCACGCTCTTCGGCCTTGCGACGTCGCTCGGGCTGGGCGCGCAGCAGGCGGCCTCCGGGATCGGCTTCGTGACCGG
>CAZMBT010000216.1:0-4136 GCA_964564395.1 uncultured Alkalilacustris sp. | reverse complement strand
CTCAACGGATTTCAAATCCGCCGCATTCGACCACTCTGCCACGGCTCCTCGGGCTGTGTACCGGCGATCCGGGGGCGAGACAAGGCGGAATGCGGCATCCGCGCATCTGCGCGCATGTCACGGGGCAGGGGCAACGCGCTTGAGATAGGCCGCGATCGCCTCGCGGTCTTCGTCCTCAAGATGCGACAGGCTGTGCACCACATCGGCCATACTGCCCCCGGCGCTGTCGAATTGCGGGGTGAAGCCGGTCATGAGATAGCCCGCGATCTCGCGCTCGCTCCAGTCGAGGCTGGCCGGCGTGATGTCGGGGATGGTGCCGTCGCCGGCGGGGTTCGGCGCGCCGGCCAGCCATTGCGTCGTTTCCAGCCCGCCGAAAGCGTTGCGTGGTGTGTGGCACTCGCCACAATGCGCCAGCGCTTCGGACAGGTAGCGGCCGCGCTCCTCGCGCGTGTCCAGATCGCCCGTTACGATCCACTCCTCGTCGAGATTGAGCATCTTCCAGATGCCGATGCCGCGCCGGACCGTGAAGGGAAAAGGCAGCTCATGCGGCGCGTTGGCATCCGGGGCGGCCGGCAGCGTGTCCATGAAGGCTTTCAGATCGGCGACATCCTGCAGGTCGGCGCGAACATAGCTCGCATAGGGGAAGGCGGGGTAGTAATGGGCGCCGTCGGGGCTGACGCCGCGCAGCATGGCGTTGGCGAATTGCGGCAGGGTCCAGTCGCCGATGCCCTGCTCGGGGTCGGTGGAGATGTTCGGGGCGACGAAGGTTCCGAAGGGCGAGTCGAAGCGGCGGCCGCCGGACAGCACCAGCCAGTCGTCGCCCTCGGCACCCTCGGCCGCGTGGCAAGAGGCGCAACCGGCGGCCCAGAAGACTGTCTCGCCCTGTCCGGCATCGCCTTCGAGCCCGGCGAAGGCATCGTCGGGCAGGGGACGCGGCGCGGTTGCCGCCCAGAACCCCGCCGCGCCGGCGGCGCCCAGCGCGGCGAGGGCGATGAGGATCCTCCCGGCGCTCATCCGCGGCGCGGCTTACTGTTCGGCGCGGTAGTTGTCGTGGCAGGCGCTGCAGGCGTTCCCGACCGGACCCAGATTGGCACGCACGGCGTCGAGCCCGTCGCCCGCCACGGCCTCAAGGTCGAGCACCGCTGAATTGGCCGCGGCGAGCTTGTCGGCGAAATCGTCGAGATTGTCCCAGATCACGGGCAGCGCGCGGGTACCGTCCACCGAGGCGTTGTCGGAGCCCTCCGGCCACAGCCCGTCCTGATGCAGCCCGGTCAGCGCCGCCAGATTCGCGGCCGCCGCCTCGGCGCGGTCGGCGTCATAGGGAATGTCGCCCTGCGCCATCTGCGCGAGCGGCCCGATGTTGAATGCAAAGAGCTTGAACTGACCCTGCCGCGTGTCGATCGCGCGTTCGATGTGTTCATCCGCGCTGGCGGCGATGCCGGTGACCGCAACGGCCGCCCCGGCGAGAATGGCGAACAGTCTGGCGTTCATCGATAAGACTCCCTGGATGTTGCTTTGTGCTGACGGTAGCACCGCCGACGGATGCGTCAAATAACATGTTGCGACATCACAGCCGGGGCACTCGGCCGCGCGGATCGCCCGATGGGGTCAACGCCTCCGGCCAGCCGAAGAACTGCTCCACTGCGGCCAGCGTCAGCAGCACCGCGATCAGCGCCAGGATCAGTTTGACGGTGCGTGGCGAGGGCGGATTGCGCACCCATCGATAAGCGCGCAGGAGCCAGCGGATATGCATCAGACGAAGCGCACCTTGCCGATATGCGGCAGGTTCCGGTTGCGCTGCGCGTAGTCGATACCGTAGCCGACCACGAACTCGTCGGGGATCTCGAATCCCGTCCAGGTGGCGCGGATGTCGACCTCGCGGCGCGACGGCTTGTCGAGCAGGGCACAGGATTCCAGACGCCGCGGTGCGCGCGAGCGCAGCAGGTTGCACACATGCTGCAGGGTGAAACCGGTATCAACGATATCCTCGACGACCAGTACGTCGCGCCCCACGATGCCGCCGCGCAGATCCTTCAGGATGCGGACTTCGCGGGCGCTTTCCATCGCGTTCCCGTAGGAGGAGGCCTCGAGGAAATCGACCTCCACCGGCAGATCCAGCTCACGCACGAGATCGGCGATGAACACGAAGGAGCCGCGCAGAAGGCCGACGACGACCAGCTTGTCGGTGCCCTCGAAATGGGTCTTTATGTCGCGGGCAAGGGCCTCGACCCGCGCGGCGATCGACTTGGCGGAGATCATCTCGTCGATGACATAGGATTGCTCGGTCATTGGCCCCTCTTGATTTCGCGGGCATACTCTACGAAATGTCGCGTGACGACCACAAGGCCAGGGCGCTCGATGCCGACTCATTCCGAACGACGCAATCTGCCCTACAGCGCGCGCCAGATGTATGATCTGGTTGCCGACGTCGGCGCCTATCCGGAATTCCTGCCCTGGACGGCGGCCGCGCGCATCCGCGAGCGCAAACCGATCCGCGGGGGCGAGGTGATGCATGCCGACCTCGTCGTCTCGTTCAAGGTGTTTCGCGAACGCTTCGGCAGCCGGGTGACGCTGCGGCCCGACGATCTGCGCATCGACACCGAGTATCTCGACGGTCCCTTCAAGCACATGCATGCCTGCTGGCAGTTTCGGGATCTGCCCCAGGGCGGCTGCGAGGTGGCGTTCGATGTCGATTTCGAGTTTCGCAACGTGGTGATGCGCAAGGTCGCCGGCGCCGTGTTCAACGAGGCGATGCAACGCGTCGTACGCGCCTTCGAGGCGCGCGCCGACGCCCTGTACGGGCCCAGCCAGGCACGCCGTGCCGGCGCCTGAGCGCGCGGCCCGCTCAGCGGCGTAGCAGCGCGGCGGCCAGCCAGATCCCGGCCAGGGCGAGCGACGCAAGCCCGTTCCACGACGCCATCGACAGGCCCATCATCTCCCAGGCGACCTCGTCGCACAGCACGACGCGGGCCGAGCCTTCGGTGCTCAGCAGATCCGCGCCGCTCATCCCGCTGAGCGCGCCGGCATCGCCCGCACAGGCGGCCGGGCCGGGCCACCAGTCGCGCTCAACCCCGGTGTGATAGGCCGCCAGGCCCGAGCTGGCGCCCATCATCGTAGCACCCGCCAGAGGCCAGAGCGCCGAGCCGAAGACAAGCGCGCCCGCCCCGGCGGCCAGCGCCGCCCCATGCGGCCAGCGCTGCCAGATGCACAGCGAACACGGCGCCAATCCGCCCAGATACTGAAATGCGAAGGCCGCCAGCAGCAGCCCGGCCGAACCGCCGAATGCCAGCAGGACCATTTGTTGCCGTGTCATCACACGAACCTCACCAGAACGAATCCACCCACAAGCAGGACCATGAACACCGTGAAGACCGGCCCCAGATGCCGCTCGATGAAGTCACGGATCGGCAGACCGAATTTCCACAGCAGCGCCGCGACCAGGAAGAACCGGACCCCGCGTGCGAGAATACTGGCCGTGATGAATACCGGCAAGGACAGCCCCGTTGCACCCGACAGGATCGTGATCACCTTGAAGGGGAACGGTGTAATTCCGGCAATCAGTACCGCCCATGCGCCCCATGCGTTGTAGTGGTCCCTGAACTCCGCGAAATAGGCATCCTTGCCGTAGAATTCCAGAACCGGGCGTCCGACCGCCTCGAAAACTCCGGCGCCGATGTAATAGCCCAGCAGTCCGCCCGAGACCGACGCGGCGCAGGCAACGCTTGCGATGAGGAACGCCCGGCGTGGTGCCGCCAGGATCATCGGGATCATCATCACATCCGGCGGGATCGGAAAGACCGAGCTTTCCAGAAAGGCGACGACCGCCAGCGCCCAGAGTGCGTGCCGCGAGCGGGCGAGCGCGACGGTCCAGTCATAAAGGCTGCGCAGCATCGGGTTTCCCTGTTCACGCTGCATCCAGCATGGTGCCGGCGGCGCGTCAAGCCCGGGGTTGCGTGCCGCTGGCGCGTTGCCGCGACGCGAAGCCGTGCGGGGCAGGGGGCACGACGGGGCTTGAGGCGCCCGGGCGGAGCCGATATGTCTGTTTGCGCGGCCGCTTGCTGGAACTGGTAGACAGACCCGACTCAAAATCGGATGCCTTCGGGCGTGTGGGTTCGAGTCCCACAGCGGCCACCACC
>CAZMBT010000215.1:0-4138 GCA_964564395.1 uncultured Alkalilacustris sp. | reverse complement strand
TGACCTCGGTCAGCGCGGCGCTCAACTCCGCGCCGGACTGCGTTGTGAAAAGCTGACCGCCGGTCTGCTCGGGCACGCAGGACAGCGTCTGCACCGCCTCATCCTCCAGCGCGAAGCCGACGACATGGGCACGGATGTCGATCCCCTCCGCGGCGATATCGGCCGCCAGCGCGCAGGGATCGCCGCCGCAGTTCTCCAGCCCGTCGGTGACCAGGATGATGTCGGCGGCCTCGGCGGTGCGCGGGATCATCTCGCGCGCCAGCGCCATCGAATCCGTCAACGGCGTCATCCCCTGCGGATTGAGTCCGCGGATCGTCTGCGAGATCTCGCCGGCATCGTACAGCCCGAGCGGCAGCACCGTCTCGATGTCACCGCAGTCGCCGCGCCGGTTGTGCCCGTAGGCCACGACGCCGAAGGGGATATCGGCATCCCGGCTTTCGGCGAATTCGTCGAGCACTTCGCGCGCGACCTCGATACGTGACTTGCCATCCTCCAGCCGGGCCCACATCGACCCGGATGCGTCGAACACCATCACGCTGACCCTGTCCCCGGCCAGCCCCGGCGCCGATAGCGCGAATGTGCTGGCGAGAAGGGCGCCCGCGCCCGTCAGGCTGAATGGCATCTTTCGCATGTTCTGCTCCCGGAATTCGACACTGCCCACAAATCGGCCGCCAAAGGCGGATCACCGGAATGTTATCAGCCATTTTTTGTTAAACAACGCAAGAGTCGCGTCCGCGGGCGGTCGCGGCGCCGCGTGCTCCTGCTCAGGAGATCTCGATCAGCCGGTCCTTCGCGAGCTCGCCGGGCACGATGGTGATCGGCACCGGCAGCGACCCCGAATTGCGCGACAGTTGCGTGACCAGCGGGCCCGGACCCTTCTTGCCGGTTCCGGCCCCCAGCACCAGCACGCCGATCTCGGGATCCTCGCGCAGCTGGGCGAGGATCTCGTCGACCGGCTCGCCCTCGCGGATGACAAGCTCGGGCTCAATGCCGTGCTTGTCGGTCATCCACTTGGCGTAGACCTTGAAATGCGCCTCGATGCGTTCGCGGGCCTCGGCCCGCATGATGTCCTTGACCCCGATCCAATGCTGGAATTCCTCCGGCGGGATCACGGACAGGATCTGCACGCCGCCCCCGGTATGCGCGGCGCGCAGTGTCGCAAAGCGCATCGCATTGAGGCACTCACTGCTGTCGTCCAGCACCACCAGAAACTTGCGCATGCGCCCTCCATGCCCGATGCGCTGCATGATGGCCTCGGTCGCCAAGGGCTGGCAAGGGTCTGAATCCGCCCCGCGGCGATTTCGTGCTTCAGATCCGCGCGCTGCTGCTGTGCGCCCAGTCCCAGTACAGTTCGCGCGCGCGCCGGGTCACAGGGCCGATCTGATACTGTGTATCATCGAAAGCCTTGACCGGCGTGACCTTCTGCAGATTGCCGGTCAGGAACACCTCGTCGGCGGCGCGGAAGTCTTCGAAGGTCAGGACGGATTCATGCACCCGAATGCCGTCGGCGCGCAGATTCTCGATATGGCGCGCGCGCGTGATGCCGGCGAGGAAGGTCCCGTTCGGCACCGGAGTGAAGACCTCGCCGTCGCGAACCATGAACACATTGGCGGTCGCCGTCTCGGCGACATTGCCCAGCGCATCGGCCACCAGCGCGTTGCCGAAGCCCTTGCTGCGTGCCTCGGCAAGCATGCGGGCATTGTTGGGATAGAGACAACCAGCCTTGGCGTTGACCACATTGTCGGCCAGCACCGGGCGCCGGAACTGCGTCGTGGTCAGGGTGATGGCGGCATCCGGGGCGGGCATCGGCACCTGTTCGAGGCAGACGGCAAACCCCGTCGCGTCAGGCTTGGGAATGATCCCCAGATCACCGCCATCGAGCGCCCAGTACATCGGGCGGATATAGATCGCGGCCCCCGCCTCGTAGCGGCGCAGCCCCTCCCCAATGATCTCGACCATCTCGCCGGCCTCCACCGTGGGCGTGATCATCAGAGCTGCGGCAGAGCGGTTGACGCGTTCGCAATGCGCTTGCAGATCCGGGGCGATGCCATCGACAAAGCGCGCACCGTCGAACACTGTCGTGCCCAGCCAGGCGCCGTGATCGCCCGCGCGCATGATCGGCACGTCGCCGTCATGCCATTTGCCGTCGAAAAAGGTGCGAATGTCGGACCCGGTGGCCATGGCGCTTACCTCCCCGTTATGCTCGGCTTCTTTAAGCAGCTTGCGCGGCGCGGGTCCAGCATGTCCGCCGCAGGCTCAACCTTTGCGATCACCGGAGCGTGAGTTGAAACTTCCGGCGCCTCCGTGCAAATGTGCGCCGCAAAGCAATGTACAGGATCGAGCAATGTCCGACCACACCCTTGCCCGCCGCCGTTTCATGATGGGATCAGCCGCCGCGCTTGCCGGCTTGGCGGCCACGCCACTGCGCGCCGACCTTGCCGGCGAGATCGAAGGCGAATCGGATGTGCGCCGCGCAGATCGCAACATCATGGGGTTCCGGACGGTCGATTGGCGCGATCATTTCGACACGCTGCGCAACGGCGCCATCCTGACCGACACCAATTCGCGCGCGCTGCACTTCTGGTCCGAGGATGAGAGCACCTATCTGCTCTACCCCTGCTCGATCCCGATGAGCGAGGAATTCACCCGCCGCGGACGCACCGAGATCACCCTGATGCGGCGCAACCCGGTGTGGATACCCACCCCCAACATGCGCGAGCGCGACCCCAGCCTGCCCGAGCGTGTCGAGGCCGGGCCGGACAATCCGATGGGCACCCGGGCCATGAACCTGACATGGCAGTATTATCGCATCCACGGCATCGACGACGAGCGCAAGATCGGGCGCAAGGCCTCGAATGGTTGCTTCGGCCTCTTCAATCATCACGTCGAGCATCTGTTCGAGCTGGTGGATGTGGGCACGCAGGTGCTCGTCATCTGACAGGCGCACGTCGCCGCACATGGCTGCCGGAGCGCGTTGCGTTTCGTCCGATTCGTGATACCCTACCGCCCCTCAAACGGGAGGCGTCGGGATGTCGAATCGTGTCAGCCAGCGGCGGGGATTCATGCTGGGCGCGACTGCAGCGCTGGCCGGAATGGCGGCCACGCCGCTGCATGCCAGACTGTCAGGCGTGATCGAGGGGGAGGCGGATGTGCGGCGGGCGCCGCGCAACATCATGGGGTTCCGGTCGGTCGATTGGCGTGACCATTTCGACACGCTGCGCAACGGCGCCATCCTGACCGACACCAACTCGCGCGCGCTGCACTTCTGGTCCGAGGATGAGAGCATCTATCTGCTCTACCCCTGCTCCGTCCCGATGAGCGAGGAGTTCACCCGCCGCGGGCGCACGCAGATCGTGCTCAAGCGCTACCGGCCGGTGTGGATTCCCACCCCCAACATGCGCGAGCGCGATCCCAGCCTGCCCGAGCGAGTCGAGGCCGGGCCGGACAACCCGCTCGGCACCCGCGCGCTGAACCTGGGCTGGACCTATTACCGCATCCACGGCATCGACGACGAACGCAAGATCGGGCGCAAGGCCTCGAACGGCTGCTTCGGACTCTACAACCGCCATGTCGAATACCTGTACGAGCTGGTGGATGTGGGCACGCAGGTCGTCGTGATCTGACCGCGCGCGTTGCGGCCCGGCGGGGTCGGAAGGCGCGCCCGACCGCGCCCCCGGCTACCTCGCCCTGATCAAACCGACGATGTCGTGCGTGCGCTCCAGGATCGGGCGCGCGATGGCATCGGCGCGCTCGGCCCCCGCAGTCAGCAGCTTGTCGATTTCGGCCTCCTCGCGCATGAGGCGATTGATCTCGGCATTGACCGGCGACAGCACCGACACCGCCAGATCGGCCAGCGCGGGCTTGAACGCGGCAAAGCCCTGACCGGCATATTCGGCCACGACGGCTTCGGGCGTGCGATCCGCGAGTGCTGCGTAGATATTCACCAGGTTGCGCGCTTCCGGCCGCCCCTCCAGCCCCTCCAGGGTCTCGGGCAGCGGCTCGGAATCGGTACGGGCCTTTCGGAACTTCTGCGCGATCGTATCGGCATCGTCGCTCAGATTGATGCGGCTCATATCCGACGGGTCCGATTTCGACATCTTGCGGGTGCCGTCGCGCAGGCTCATCACCCGCGTGGCCC
>CAZMBT010000214.1:0-4179 GCA_964564395.1 uncultured Alkalilacustris sp. | reverse complement strand
CGAACAGCGCCGACACCGCCCCGCTCCAGCGCCGCGCGGCCAGCAGGACCAGCGCAAGCCAGCCGACCGCCATCGCCGGCGCGCCCCAATGATTGAACATTCGCCCGAAATAGAGCGAGAACTCCATCTGCCAGCCGGCGCGCAGATTGAGCCACACCCCGAGCCCGGTCAGCAGAAGGCCGATCGCCCCCCCCGCCAGCGCCAGCCGGCCATACGCCGCATCGGTCCACCGCCCGGTCAGAAGGCCGCTGCGAAACGCCGCCATGCCCGCCAGCATCAGCGCCATCGTCGACCAGAACGTCTCGGTCGGCAGCACGAAGGCGTGCAGGCCGAAGGCCTCGGGGACGCGCGCCGACATCTGCGCCAGCCAGCCGCCGCGATAGGCCTCGATCTCGGCGACTATCGCGGCCGGGCCCGGCGCCCAGACATCGTGGCGCAGCGCCTCCAGCTCGGCCGGTGGCAGCAGCAGCATCGCCAGCGTGATCAGCGTTCCGGTCAGCATCGGCACTGCGTAAAGGGCAAGCGCGACCTTCAATAGCCGCGGCACCGGCCAGTTGCGCGCGTACACGGCCAAGAGCCCGCACAGCGCATAGACGAACAGGATATCGCCGAACCAGATCAGATAGGCATGCGCCAGGCCGATCGCGCCCAGCCCCAGCATGCGCCGCCGGTGCAGCGCCAGCCCGTCGACCCCGCCCGCATCCGCGCGCCCGTTCATCAGCACGATACCGGCGCCGAACAATAGCGTGAACAGGGTGATGAACTTGTTGTTGAAGAACAGCTCGGCCAGCAGCCAGACGGTGAAATCCGCCCCTTCCAGCGGCCCGCCGGCCACCGGGTTGGTATAGGCCGGCGCGACCATCGCGAAGGCCTGGATGTTCATCACGAGTATCCCGAACAGCGCGAAACCGCGCAGGATATCGAGCGCCGCGATCCGCTCGGTCCCGGCGGCGGGGGCAAGGGGCATGGGTGACATGCGACGATGGCTCCGGTCGTTGCGTGGTTCAGCAGCCGGCACGCTGTCAGGCGCCACCGACAGGCGCAACGCCGTAACCGCGACCGACCGGTCTGCATGCGCGAATGGGATTGCCGCGCATTTCACGCTTCGCCAGATGCATCGGCGCGCCGCATCCCGTCGCGGCGAGGTCGGTTCAGGCCGTCATCCGCGCGCCACGCGGCGCCCGGCGCAGCCAGTCGCGCGCCGCCGCACCGAACGCCTCGAACAGCGGGCGCGAGACCGGATCCTGCGCTGCGTTGTATTCGGGATGCCACTGCACCGAGAGCGTGAAACCCGGCGCGTCACGTACGAACAGCGCCTCGGGCGTGCCATCCTCGGCCCAGCCATCGATCACGATGCGCTGACCCGCAGTCTTGATCCCCTGCCCGTGCAGCGTGTTGGTCAGAACCGACTCTGCCCCGAAGAGCCGGTGAAACGGCCCGCCGCGCGTGAAGCGCACCGTGTGCCGCAGGGCGAACTTCTCCTCCAGTGTGCCGTCGGGTGGCATGCGGTGATTCATCCGTCCCGGCAGATCGCGGATCTCGGGGTGCAGCGTGCCGCCCATGGCGACATTGACTTCCTGAAAGCCGCGGCACAGCCCCATCACCGGTTGCCCGCGCGCGACGCAGGCCCGCACCAGCGGCAGCGCCACCGCATCGCGGCACCGATCGAAGGCGCCATGGGCCTCGGTCTCGGGCTCGCCGTATTCCTCGGGGTGGACATTGGGCCGCCCCCCGGTGAGCAGAAACCCGGCGCAGACCTCGAGCAGCTCGTTCACATCGACAAGCCGCGGGTCCGACGGAATCAGCATGGGCAACCCGCCCGCCACCTGTGAGATGGCCTCGCTGTTCATGCTGCCGCCCGCATGTGCGGGATACTGATCGTTGATCAGATAGCTGTTGCCGATGATACCGATGACGGGGCGTGTCATGTGCGCGCGACCTCCTGCTTGCCCGCAAGATAGGGATAAAGCTGCCGATGGTCGAGTGGCAGCGCCCCTGCCCCGACCGGTACCGTGAAACGTCGGCCGCGCATGGTGCCGCGCCGATGGTCGGGCCGCACCCGTCAGACTGCATCTTTCGGGAGGCTGGAGCGGGTGAAGGGAATCGAACCCTCGTCGTCAGCTTGGGAAGCTGCTGCTCTACCATTGAGCTACACCCGCGGATCCCTGCCCGATAGGCAAAAAGCGCGGCATCGTCAAGCGTGACGCGCGCCGGTCAGCTGCGGCCGCGCGCCCGACGCCGCCGCCGGCCATCCTGCGCAGCCGGATCATCGCCCGCATTGAAGGCCAGCTGCGGCAGCGTCACGGCGCTGGCGAGATGCGCAAAGGCGGCGCTGGCATGCGGGATGGCGGTCGCGGCCACGAAATGCTCCTGAAAGCGCGGCTCGATCGCCGTTTCAACCTTGTGGATCTGCGATACCGTCGCCTCGATCTCGGCGCGCGCGGCGATGTTGCACAGCGCGATGCGCGCACCGGTGCCCGCCGCATTGCCCGCCGATGTCACCCGCTCCAGCGGCGCGTCGGGGATCATGCCAAGCACCATCGCGTGGCGTGGCGAGATATGCGCGCCGAACGCCCCGGCCAGCACGACACGATCCACCGAATCGACGCCCAGCTCATCCATCAGCAGACGCGCGCCCGCGTAAAGCGCCGCCTTGGCAAGTTGTATGGCGCGGATATCGCCCTGCGTGACAGCGATGCGCGCCCCGCCCTCGGCGCTGCCATCATGGATCACATAGGCATGCGTGCGCCCGTCCGGCTCGCAGCGCGGGCTGCCCGTCTGCTCCGGCCCGCCGATCAGCCCGGCCGCGTCCAGCAGCCCGGCCATGCGCATCTCGGCCACCGCCTCGATGATGCCCGATCCGCAGATCCCCGTGATTCCGGTCGCCGCGACCGCGTCGGCAAAGCCCGGCGCATCCGACCACGCATCGACACCGATCACCTTGAAGCGCGGTTCGCGCGTTGCCGGGTCGATGCGCACGCGCTCGATGGCGCCGGGCGCCGCGCGCTGGCCGCTGGAGATCTGCGCGCCCTCGAAGGCCGGCCCGGTCGGCGAGGAGCAGGCCAGCACGCGCCGTCGGTCGCCGAGGAATATCTCGGCATTGGTGCCCACATCGACGATCAGCACCAGATCCTCGGATTTGTCGGGCGCCTCCGACAACGCCACGGCGGCGGCGTCGGCGCCGACATGCCCGGCGATGCAGGGCAGCATGTAGAGGCGTGCCTGCGCGTTGATCGCGGACAGCCCGGCCGCGCGCGCCGGCGCCGCGACGGCATCCGAGGTGGCCAGGGCGAACGGCGCCTGGCCCAGCTCGACCGGGTCGATCCCGAGCAGGAGATGATGCATCACCGGGTTGCACACCACCACCGCCTCCATGATCGACTCGGGCGCGATTTCGGCCTGCCCGGCCAGTTCGCCGGCCAGGGTATCGAGCGCCTCGCGCACCGCCTGCGTCATCGCCTCGGCGCCGCCGTCATGCATCATGGCATAGCTGACACGGCTCATCAGATCCTCGCCGAAGCGGATCTGCGGGTTCATGATACCCGCCGAGGCCAGCACCCGCCCGTCCTTGAGATCGCACAGGTGCGCCGCGATCGTGGTGGAGCCCAGATCGATGGCCAGCCCGTGGATACCCCCCTCGTAAAAGCCCGGCCATATGTCGAGCAGGCGCGGACGCGCCTCGCCGTGACCCTGATGCAGCGCGACGGTGACACGCCAGTCCCCCGCACGCAGCACGCGTTGCAGACGGTGCAGCAAGGCCGGCGGCGCCAGCGGCGCGGCGATCCCCCATTGCTTGGCGAGCGCGCGCGCCAGCCGCTCCAGATCGCCGGCGGGTTCGTGCATGTCGGGTTCGTCGACATCGACCATGCAGAGCCGGGTCGCCGGGTCCATCACGATGTCGCGCGCTGTCGCATCCTTGCGCACGACCTGCTTGTGGACCTGCGATTCGGGCGGCACATCGATGACGGCATCGCCAAGGATCTGCGCCTGGCAGCCGAGCCGGCGCCCCGCGGTCAGCCCGCGCTTGCTGTCATAGCGCGCCTCGACGCTGTTCCAGGGCGACAGGGCGTCCTCGGCCACGGTGACACCGAGCTTGGGAAAGCGGCCCGTGGCGGGGGTGACCTGGCACTTGGAACAGATACCGCGCCCGCCGCAGACCGAATCGAGATCAACCCCAAG
>CAZMBT010000213.1:0-4197 GCA_964564395.1 uncultured Alkalilacustris sp. | reverse complement strand
TGTTCAGCCATGTCGCCAACCTGGGCGACACGCGCTCGCTGATCATCCACTCGGCCTCGACCACGCATCGCCAGCTGACTCCCGACCAGCAGAAGGCCGCGGGCGCCGAGCCGAATGTCGTGCGCCTGTCCATCGGGATCGAGGATCCCGACGATCTGATCGCCGATCTGGATCAGGCGCTGGCGAAGCTGGACGGCTGACCGTTGCGCGCCGGCCCCGGCAGGGCCGGCGCGACGGGTCAGATCAGTCGTCGATACCGAAGGTCATCTGCAGCGCGGCGGTGACGTTGATCTCGCCGGGCGCGACGGGCGTGCCGCTGTCGGCGGCCATCTCGGCGCGCATCATCGGGCGCGGGCCGCCCGAGATATCGGACTCGAGGATCTCTTCGACCTTGCCCAGCCGGACGCCTGCTGCGTCGGCATAAAGCTGCGCGCGTGCCATCGCGTCCGCCACCGCGCGCCGGCGCGCTTCGGCCAGCAGCGGGGCGTCATCATCGATGTCGAATCGCAGCCCGCGCAGCTCATTGGCGCCCTGCGCCACAACGGCGTCCAGCACGCCGCCCAGCGCATCGAGATCGCGCAGCCGCAGCTCCAGCGTGTTGCTGGCCCGGTAACCGGTGACCTCGCCGCTGTCCCGGTCATGGCGCGGTGCCAGCCCGATCGTCCCGGTCTGCATGTCGCGCTCGGCGATCCCCGCCTCCTGCAACACCGCGAAGACCGCGGTCATTCGCTCGCGCACGGCGTCCATGGCGACGGTGGCGCTTTCGTCCTCGGCGCGCACGCCCACACTCACCACCGCCATGTCGGGAACGGCGCTCACCGTGCCCTCGCCGCGCACGGTGATTTCCCCGGCCATCAGCGCCGCACTCCACGCCAGCAGCGCCGCCGCCGCCGTGATCGCCAATCCGGCATGCCTGACCATCGATGAACTCCCCGTCGTCATGTGGTGTCGTTGCGCATGGTGCGCCCGCAGGCGCCGGACCGCAAGCGCCAAGGCCCGCGCCCCGCGCCTCGCGGACTTTTCTTCGGCGAGTTCATGCTGTAGCGTCGGCGCGCGCGGGGATTTTGGTCCCATGGGGCGCGCCTTGTGATAGATGCGCGGAATGAAGCCGAATTTTGCCCTGACCCTCTCGCATGACGGCATCTGCCTGATGCACCGCACGAAGGGCGGCTGGATGGTCCTGGACGAAGTCCGACCGGACGATCCAACCCTTGAGGAGCGGCTCGGGTATCTGCGTGCGACCGCGCTGGGGCTCGAGCCGCACGGCATGCGCACGCAGCTGGTGATCCCGGACAGCGAGATCCTCTATGCCGAGATCGTCGCGCCCGGCCCCTCCGAGGCCGAGCGCCAGGCGCAGATCGAGACCGCGCTCGAGGGGATGACCCCCTATGCGGTCGCCGAACTGGCATATGACTGGTTCGGCGACGGGCCGCAGCTGAAGGTTGCCGTGGTCGCCCGCGAAACGCTGCAGGAAGCCGAGGAATTCGCTGCCAGACACCGGCTGAGCCCCTACTGCTTTGCCGCAGCCCCCGAAGACGAAGAGCGGTTCGACGGCGCCCCCTTCTTCGGCCTCGCCGTGGCGGCACAGGATCTGGCGGGCAAGGACGCATCAGCCGTGCGCGAAGCGACCCCGGCGCGGCCATCGGGACGCGCCGAGGCACTGCCCGCTGCCGCCGGGCAAGGCGTGGCGGCGGTACAGGACATCGCCGAGGCCCCGGACTCGGTCGCGGTGATGGACTCGGCAGAGGGGTCCGCCACCGACGATACCGAGGGCGAGGAGGCGGCCCCGGCGCAGACCTTCCGGTCACGCCGCGCGACGCCGCCGCCGCGCACCGCCGATGCCGGGCAGACGGGCGCCGAAACGGGCGGCACGCAACCGTCGCACGCGCCGGACCCGGAGGCCGACCCCGTGGACGCGACCTTGCGCGCAGATACCACAGCGCGCCGCGAGCCGCAGATCGCGGCGCCGAAATCCGCCGCCGCGCCGGCGCCGCCACCCGGACCCGCCGTCGGGCCGGAATCGGAAGCCGAAGCCCTGACCATCTTCGGCGCCCGGCCCAAACCGAGGACGCGGCGCGGCGCGCCGCCTCGCTGGCAACTGATTGTCGGGCTCGGCGGGGTGTTTGCTGCGGCCGTGGCGCTGTGGGCCGGATTCCTGTGGTGGACCGACCCGGCGCGGCTGGGCGACATGGTCGATACGGTTCAGGAGGATATCGCCAGCGCGCCCCCCGACGCCCCCGCTTCCGACGACGTACCGGCGCAACCCGAACCCGACGCCCCCAGCACCGGCAACGGAGCCGCCGGCGACGCCGACGCACTCGCAGGCATCGCGGCGGGTCCGGACGACGCGGCGGAAGGCGTGGCAGCGCAGGAGGACGCAGCGTCTGCTGCGGACCTCGACACCGCCGCCTCCCCACCGGCGACACCCCTCGACGAGGCCCCCGGCGAGGCCCCCGAAGACGCCGCGCCTCCCGCGCCGTCGCCATCCGCGATGCTGGATACGGACCCGGCGCCGCAAGGCGCCGCACCGGACACCGACACCGCAACGTCGATGCCCGATGCCGAAACGGCGCCGCGCACCGGCACACTCGCCCCGCTGCCCGACGGCGACGAAACCGCGCCACCCGACACGTTGCCGCAATTCGACACCGATGCCGCGCTCGCCGAACTGCTCAGCGACCCCAGCACCGCTGAAGACGACGCGATCCCACCCTCACCGCAACCGGGTCCCGACGTCGCATCGGCGGCCCCGACCCTGCCACGCGCGGCACGTGGCGGGCCGCGCAGCGTGCCGGCCCTGCCTGGCCGGATCGATCCGCCGGTCGCATCGCTGGATGCCTTCGCACTGCCGCAGGTGGCGGGCGCGCGGCCGCTGCCGCCGCCACCGCTGGTGCCGCCGCCACCCTTCGGCGCGCAATTCGCGCTCGATCCGCGCGGCCTGGTGGAGGCGACCGAGGACGGCGCGCTCTCTCCCGAGGGGGTGCGCATCACGGCCGGGCGGCCCGCACAGGTTCCGCCTGCCCGCGCCGCCGCGCTGACCGAGCCGATCCCGGTCTTCGGCGCCGACCCGGAGCTGGCCGGGCTGCGCCCCGAACCGCGCCCCGCCACACCGCCCGATCCCGAGGACGCGGCGCCCGCCGATATCGACGCCTCGGCCGAGCCGCTGCTGCAGGAGCCCGAGCAGAGCCCCGCCATACCGCCCCCGCCCCCCCGCACCGAGGAGCTGGCCGAGGTCGTCGCGGCAGACCCCTTTGCCGATGCCAGCCGCCTCGCCGTCGCGGCCACCCCGCGCCCGGCGGGCCGGCCCTCCGGTTTCGCCGAAGTCGTGCGCAGCGCCCGTGCAACGCAGCCCGAAGCCCAACCGGAAGCGCAACCCGACCCCGAACCGAGCGCGCCGGCAGCCGCCCCGACCCAGCCGCAACCGGACATCCCGACACAGGCCACCGTCGCCCAGGCCGCCACCGAGGAAGGCGCCATCAACCTGCGCAACATGACGCTGATCGGGGTGTTCGGGTCATCCGCCAACCGGCGCGCCTTGCTGCGCCTGCCCAATGGCCGGATGGTCCGGGTCCAGCAGGGCGACACCGTCGATGGCGGACGGGTGGCGGCGATCGGCGAGAACCGCGTCCAATACGTCAAGAACGGCCGCAATACCGTGCTGGAAGTCGGCAGCGACGGCTAGTCCATGTCGTAGCCGAGCGCGCGGGCAACGGTGTAGATGTCCTTGTCGCCGCGTCCGCACATGTTCATCACCATCAGGTGATCGCGCGGAAGGTCCGGCGCGATCTTGAACACATGCGCCAGGGCATGACTCGGCTCCAGCGCGGGGATGATGCCTTCCAGTGCGCAGCAGTGCTGAAACGCCTCCAGCGCCTCGTCATCGGTGATCGAGACATACTCCGCCCGCCCGATCTCGTGCAGCCAGGCATGTTCCGGACCGATCCCGGGATAGTCCAGCCCCGCCGAGATCGAATGCCCTTCGAGGATCTGCCCGTCATCGTCCTGCAGCAGATAGGTGCGGTTGCCATGCAGCACCCCGGGGCGCCCGCCCGTCAGGCTGGCGCAATGTTCCATGGCGTCAGTGACGCCCTTGCCGCCGGCCTCCACCCCGATCAGTCGCACCCCGCGGTCATCGAGGAAAGGGTGAAACAGCCCCATCGCGTTGGAGCCGCCGCCGATCGCGGCGACGAGGCTGTC
>CAZMBT010000212.1:0-4198 GCA_964564395.1 uncultured Alkalilacustris sp. | reverse complement strand
TCCATCGGGTTCAGCGGGTCCTGGTTCTGCATCTGCGTGGTCAGCATGCGCAGGAACGTCTCGAAATCCGATCCGAACCTGCCCTCCTCGGCGGCCGGCGCAGCTGCGGCGGGCGCTTGCGGTTCGGGCGCGGGCGTCGGAAAGGCAGGGGGAATCGTCATGTGCTGTCCTCTTTCGGTCTGGGTTTGAGCCGTCAAAGCCGAAGGTCGAGTCCGGTGTCGCCTTCGGAGGCGGCGGTGGCGGACTGATCCGGAGGTGCCGGGGTGTCGCGGGGGTCGGCCCCTTTCGCCGTCGCGGGCGAGCCGGGGTGCCGGTCATCGGGATCGCGGTTGTCCTGGCCGGCGAAGCCGAACGCGACGCTTGCGTAACCGAGCTTCATCAACTGTTCGGCGAGTTCGTTCGCGTGTCGTCTGAGCAGGTCCACCGTCTCGGCCCGTTCCGCCTGAACATGAATCGTCAGGCCGGTTTCAGCACTGCCCGAAAGTGTCAGACGCACGCGGCCCAGTTCCTCGGGCGATAGGGTGATCTCGACGGGGCGATCGCCCAGATGCGCCGCTGCTGCGATGATCTGGACGCTGGCCGGGCGCGCCGCATCGTTGCGCTGCGCCGCCGTGGGCATGGCTTCAAGGCGTGGCTGTCCGGCATCGCCGGCGCGCATCTCGACGGGCATCGGGCCTTCCTCGCGCGATGCGCGGGACCGCGGCTCTGCTGCTGCATCGGCGCGGCTGGCCGCAATCCGGTGAGGTTGCGGTATCAGGTCCTGGCCGGGCATCGTGATCGGCCAGGCATCCGGCCGTGCGGGCTTTGGACCGCCGCCGCTGGTCGAACCCTGGCTGTGGCCGGATGCCTCGGTCCTCGGGTGCCGGCGATCGCGGATCGACTCCCCCGCCATCTGGCGTCGCGTGGCGGTGTCTGGCCGAGGGGATGGCGAGGCGCCCTGTGGGGTATCCGACGCGATCCGCACATGGCGGGTCTGTGACGGGGCCGCGGGGGACGCGGTGACGCCTTGATTGCCGCGCACCGGGCTGCCGTCCGGGGCGCTGGCGCGTCCTTCGGCCTCGCCGCGCCCGGTGCGCGATGTGCCGGATGTTTCGCCCGGCGATTGCGCGGCCTGCATCTGCACCGGTGCGTGCGCCGGGGCGGAGGAGTGCCCCGACGCGTTTGGCGGCATGGCTCCGCCGAGCGAGGGGGCGGCATTGGAGAGATTGCCGCGCGCCACGGTGTCCGGGCCGCCCGCAGGCCGCGCGCGATGCCCTTCCGCAGCGACCATGTGCGCGGAGCGTGCGGTCGCGCCCTGGTTGCCGCGCGTCGGGCTGCTGTCCGGGGCGCGGGCCTGCCCTTCGACCTCGCCGCGCCCGGCGGCGCCGGGGTTCCGCGCCTTGCCGGGTTCTTCCGCGGGGTGCAACTGCGCTCCGGCGTGTCGCGTCGTTGTGACGCGGGGGGTGGCTCGAAGCTGTCGGCCGGTCTCGGGGGTGTCGGTCGAATGCGCCGTCTGTGCGCTCGTGTCAGGGGGGCGCGCGGCAGGCAATGGCAAGGCACTGCCGCGGTGTCCGCGCCCCCCGGGCGCGTCGATGATGCCGGGTGTCGGGCCGGGCATGGGGGCATGGGGGCGCTCGGCCCGGGGCCCGCCGGTTCCGTTGGCGGCGGTCCCGTCGGTTATCGGACCGGCTGTTGCCGCGGCGGGTCCGGGGCGGTGGCGCGGGGCCCGGGGTGCGCCGTCACCCGATTCGGTCCCACCAGCCGACATGCGGGTGTCGGTGGCGGGACGCGCCTGTCTCGGTTGCGCCATGTCGCTGGCGGCGGCTGCGTCCGGTCGGGATGGGGTGTGATCGGGGTACGCCCCAGCTGCTTGCTCGGGCTGAAGCATCGTGCGGGGCAAGGATGTGTCCGTCACCTGCGGGGCGCCCGGGCCGGGGGTCGCGCGCGAAGATGCGTACCCGGCCGCATGCGGCGGTGTCTCCGGGGCCGGCTGCCCGCTCTGCCGATCCGGATCCGTGGCCGACGGATCGGCCGAGACGGGGGCGATCAGCAATCTGCGAAACCGCGTGTCGCCACCATCAGAGGCCGGGGCCGAGGCGGGAGCGGCGCGCGCGGCGGGCTGCGCCTGCCCGGCGGCGGGCTGTGCGGATGTGGCCGGGTCGGACATGACTGCGCTCTCCCATCAAGGTCGGGGTGATCATGTCGCCCGATGGTTACTGCTTCTTTACCGCGAACGGGTGTCATGGCGCATCCCGGCCAGAAAGACGGAGCGAGTCATGACCCACCCCCTTCCCGCGGCCAATACGGCAGCCCTGCAGCACCTCCGCCAGCCCGCCACCTCGGGTGCGCAGATGCCTCGACCCGCGGATCCGCAGCCGCATGCGCCGCTGCGCGAGGCGGCGCAGGCGCTGGAGGCCGGATTCCTGGCCGAAATGCTCAAGGCGGCCGGTCTGCACGATAACGGCTCGCCCTTCTCGGGCGGGGCAGGCGAGGAACAGTTCGCCTCCTTCCTGATAGAGGCGCAGGCCGAAACCATTGTCGCGGCGGGCGGTATCGGCCTGGCCGAAGCCATCTTCGAATCCCTCAAGGAGCGCAGCCATGGACAATGACACCGGCGCCGAGACCGATCGCCTCGCGGCGGATCTGCACGGCAATCTGAAGGCGCAGATCGATATGGCCCGCGCCGGCGATCTGGCGGGGCTGGAGCGGCTGATCCGCCGCGCCGAGCCCTTGATCCACCGTTTCGAGCGGGCGGAGCGCCCGGCAAGTCCGCCGCAGCTGGCGCAGCTCATCGAGACGGCGCGCCGCCTCGCGCCGCTGCTGGAGGGGTCGGCACAAGGCATGCGCGCCGCGCAGAAACGACTGGCGGCGCTGCGCGCACCGGACAGTGATTTCAACAGCTACGGACAGCGCGGCGACAGCGCCCGGATCGGACAGCCGCGCCGGGGCGATCTGGAACGGCGCGCGTGATTGAGTCGAGGATGTATCAAATGTCCTGAAGCCCGCCGGCCGGTGTTAGGGTTCTGTTAGAGCCCGGTCGCCATGGTCGCAGATGCACCCGATCGAGGGTGGCGCGGATGGCGGCAGGCCCGCCTTCGCAGAGGTCAGAACGCCTGCACGAACGCCACGTCGCGTGGCTTTCCGAAACCGGCGCAAAGCGCCGCCTTATCAGGGAATATCGATATGTCGAGCATTCTGACAAACCCCGGCGCCATGGTGGCCCTGCAGACGCTGAAGGGCGTCAACAACGACCTGAGCACGACTCAGAACCAGATTTCGACGGGGATGAAGGTCTCCAATGCCAAGGACAATGCGGCGACATTCGCCATCTCGCAGGTGATGCGTTCGGATGTGGAGGGCTTTCGCGCGATCAGCGAAAGCCTGTCGCTGGGTGAGTCCACGGTTGCCGTCGCGCGGCAGGCCTCGGAAACCGTCACCGACCTTCTGACCGAAATGAAGGGCAAGATCGTCGCGGCCCAGGAAGAGAATGTCGACCGCGCCAAGATCCAGACCGATATCAACCAGCTGCGCGATCAGATCGATTCGGTTGTCAGCTCGGCGCAGTTCAACGGACTCAACCTCGTCGATGGCAGCAGTGCCAATCCGGTGAATGTGCTGTCGTCGCTCGACCGGTCTGCGGATGGCGCCGTCAGCAGCAGCAACATCGCGGTCGCCACGCAGAATTTCACGCAGGAAGCAGCGGTCTTTGACGATACCGCAACTGACGATGCGGCTTTCGAGACCGAGACAGGTGATGGAAATGTTGCCGATGGCGCAAATCAGGACGTCGGCTTCTCTAGCGGGACCAACACTGAGGCTGTTGCGGGGGACGGGTTTAAGATCACGCTGAGCGGAGATGCCATTGACGGGGATGATGTTGATCTCATCGTCGTGGCCCAAGGCGGAGAAACCGAAGAGGATATCGCGAACGCGTTCCTCGACCAGGTGACCGAAGCGCAGAACCGTGGAGAACTCAGTGAAGATTTTACCTTTACTCTTAACGGCGCCGGGGATGCGGTGAACATCGCCAACGACACCGGCGAGCAGTTGGTTGTCGCCCTAGACAATAATAACAGTGAGGAGAACCAGGAGGCCGGTGGGCTTGCCCGGCTCGCCGATATGGACGTGACGACCAATGAGGGCGCTGAGCAGGCCCTCGCCGACATCGAGTCCCAGATCCAGTTCGCGATCGATGGATCGGCCGCTTTCGGGTCCGCCC
>CAZMBT010000211.1:0-4213 GCA_964564395.1 uncultured Alkalilacustris sp. | reverse complement strand
CATGCAGCGAGCGCGCCGTGGCGTCATAGCCGATATAGGCGGTCACCGGCCCCGCCAGCAACCGCGCATCGAGCGCCTGCAGATCCGTGCAATCCGCGAGGTAGCCGCGCTCGGTCATCACCTGCAGGAAGTCGGATTTGGGGTGGTAGGTCATGCCGGGGTGATCCATGCTGTTGGGTGCGCCGTCTATAGCGGCGCCCGGCTTTGAGGGAAAGGGCATGAAGAGCGACGCGCCGATGCGGGCTCTCGGGGCGATGTCGGGGACGTCGCTCGACGGGGTGGATGCGGCCGAGGTGGTCACCGACGGCCACGCCGTCCATGCCTTCGGACCCACCGGTTACCGCCCCTACACCGAGGCCGAGCGCGCGCAGCTGCGCGGCGCGCTCGGGGCCTGGCCCGACGCCCCGGCGGTGCCCGCGGTCGCCGAGCTGATCGAGACCGCGCATGCCGAGCTGCTCGCGCGGTTCGACTCGGTCGATCTGGTTGGGTTTCACGGCCAGACGCTGGCGCATGACCCGCAGGGGCGCGGCACGCATCAGGTCGGCGGCGGCGATGTCCTGGCCGAGGTTCTGGGCATGCCGGTGGTGTGGGACTTTCGCAGCGCCGATGTGCGGCTGGGCGGGCAGGGGGCGCCGCTGGCGCCGTTCTTTCATTTCGCCTGTGCGCGCTGGATCGGGGCGCAGGCGCCGCTCGCCTTTCTCAATCTCGGCGGCGTCGGGAACCTGACATGGGTGGACCCGCGGGCCGCGCGCCCCGAGGACGACGGGGCGCTTCTGGCCTTCGACACCGGGCCGGCCAACGCCCCCATCGACGATCTGCTGCAGGCGCGGCGGGGCCTCGCACGCGACACCGGCGGCGCGCTCGCCGCGACGGGCGCGCCCGATGAAACGGTCGTCGCGGGGTGGTTGCGGACCGCCTTCTATCACCGGCTGCCGCCGAAATCGCTGGATCGGGGGGCGTTTGCGGCGCTGGGTGACGCGGTCGCGCATCTGCCCGATGCGGATGCCGCCGCCACCTTGGCGGCGGTGGCCGCGGCATCGGTCGCACGCGGTTTCGAACACCTGCCCGCCGCGCCTGAGCGCGTGCTGGTCGCCGGCGGCGGGCGGCACAACGCCGCCATGATGGCACAGCTCGACGCCCGGCTGCCCTGTCCGGTCGCGCCGGTCGAGGCGGCGGGGCTGAATGGCGACATGCTGGAAGCGCAGGCCTTCGCGCATCTGGCGGTGCGGGTGCTGCGCGGGTTGCCGACGTCATGCCCCTCCACCACAGGCGTCGCTGCGGCGGTCTCGGGCGGTCAGATAAGCCGCCCCGACGGTGCGGCGCAGCTGCGGATGCAATGACTGAAAAAGGGAACACAATGCCATGAAATTTCTGCGTTATGGTCCTGCTGGCGCCGAACGGCCCGGCGTTGAGGATGCACAGGGGCGCCTGCGCGATCTGTCCGGCGTGGTGCCGGATCTGTCGGGGGCGGTGCTGGGTCGGCTGGCGACACTGGCGCAGACCACCCGGCCCGAGGATCTGCCCGTGGTCGAGGCGCCGCAGCGCCTCGGGCCCTGCGTGGGCGGGGTCGGGAAATTCATCGGCATCGGCCTGAACTATTCCGACCATGCCGCCGAGACCGGAGCGCAACCGCCCGAGGAGCCGATCGTGTTCATGAAGGCGACGTCGTCGATCAGCGGCCCGAACGATCCGATCATCCTGCCGCGGGGGTCGCAAAAGACCGACTGGGAGGTCGAGCTGGGCGTGGTCATCGGACGGGCGGCAAAATACGTGACACCGCAGGACGCGCTCGACCATGTGGCGGGCTACTGCGTGGTCAACGACGTCTCGGAGCGCGCGTTCCAGACCGAGCGCGGCGGCCAGTGGACCAAGGGCAAGAGCTGTGACAGTTTCGGCCCGCTGGGTCCGTGGCTGGTGCCGCCCGCGATGGTCGGCGACCCGCAGGCGCTGACGCTGACACTGTCGGTCAACGGCGCCTTGCGCCAGCAGGGCAGCACCGCGCGCATGATCTTTCCGGTCGCGGCGCTGATCTCCTATCTCAGTCAGATGATGACGCTGTGGCCGGGCGACGTGATCGCGACCGGCACGCCGCCGGGCGTCGGGCTGGGCATGCGCCCGCAACAGTTCCTGCGTCCCGGCGATGTGGTGGAGCTGTCGATCGACGGGTTGGGCACACAGCGCCAGGAGGTGATCGCCGATCCGGCCTGACGCGGCCCGGCCTTCAGGGCGCGGCCGCGGCGGACTCGAACAACGCGGTCGCGCTGTCGAGAAAGCGCGCACAAAGGGCGGGGCGCTCCATCATGATCTCATGCGCCGCCCCGTCGATGACATCGAGCGTCCCGCCGGGCCAGCGTGCCATGCGGTCCTCAACGGCCTGGGTGTCGATGATCCGCTCCGCGCTGCCGAGCGCCGCATGGGCGGGGACAGCCGGGCTGGGCAGCGCGCGCAGGCGCCGCATCTCCATCAGCGCTTCCTGCAGCCAGTTCAGGCTGGGCCCGGCCAGCGCGAGCTGCGGCACGGTGCGGACCATGTGTTGCAGCTCGGCATAGACATCCGGGTCGGAGGTGAGCATGTTTTCCTCGAACGGGGTCTGCGCCAGGGTGGAGTCCGCCGTACCCGGCGCGTAGCGCGCGGCGCGCCCGCCGGCGCGCGCCAGTGCCGTCAGCACCCGCAGCCCGGACCAGGCCCCCGGCGACAGCGCCAGCCCCCACATCGGAGCGCTGAACGCGATGGCGGGGGTTGCGGCCAGCAGGCCGCGTGGACGCAGGGCGCGCAGCGCGATGCACCCCCCCATCGAATGCGCGATCACCGGCAGACGATCGGGCAGCCCGAGTGCCGGCAGCGCCCCGAACAGTGCCGAGATATCGCGCTGGTAATCGGAAAAGCGACGCACGTGCCCCATCGCCGGGTCGGCGTTCAGCCGCTGCGACAGGCCCTGTCCGCGCCAGTCCAGCGTGACCACCCCGTATCCGCGCGCCGCGAGCATCGTCGCGACGCGGCCATATTTCTCGATCCACTCGCTGCGCCCGGACAGAAGCAGCACCGTCCCGCGCGCGCCGCCCGGCCAATGGCCGATGCGCAGCGTCACGCCGTCGGCCGCGGTGACCCAGTAGCAGCGCCCGTCCTGCGGTCCCTGCGCGAGCGCAGCGTGGAACGGGGCGGCGCGCATCCGCCGGTCAGCTCAGTGCCGAGCCGAGCTTCATCGCAAGGCCCATGTCGCCATCCACCGACAGCCGGCCGGACATGAAGGCCGCCGTGGGGTCCAGATCGCCGCCCAGAATGGCCTCGAAGGTCTCGGAATCGGCGGTCAGGACGACATCGGCGTCACCGTCGCCCGCACGCACCCCGTCCGAATCGATCATCACCGTGCCTTCGTCTCCGATGACGAATTTCGCGCTGCCGTCGAACCCGTCACCCATGCGCTCCTGCAGTGCCGTGACGGCGGCGTCGATCTTGTCGCTCATGATGGTCTCCCTTGTTTGATCCGGGGTATCGCAATCCCGGTGCGATGCGTTACCTTGGGGGTGTTATGCGTGTTTTGAAGCCAACGCTCAATCTTGTCGTCGCGGCAGCCCTCATTGCGGCGGCGCCGGCGATCGCGCAGGCTGCGCCACCGCAGCCGGATCGGCCCCCGGCACAGGCGCAGCCCACCGACCCGGCAGCCCATGGCGAGGAGGTCGACGAGTTGCTGTCGCGACTGGCCAGGCCCGATCTGCGCCACTGGCAGCAGATCGAGCGCGACATCATCCGTATCTGGTCGCGCTCGGGCTCGGCGGCGATGGATCTGCTGCTGCGGCGCGGGCGTACCGCGTTGATCGAGGGCGAGGTCGACGCCGCGATCGAGCATCTCACGGCGCTGACCGACCACGCCCCCGACTTCGCCGAGGGCTGGTTCACCCGGGCGCGCGCTCACTCCGAGGCCGGGCGTTACGGCATGGCGATGGCCGATCTGCAACGGGCGCTGGCGCGCAATCCGCGGCATTTCGGCGCGCTGACCGGCGTCGGCACCATCCTCGAGCAGCTGGGCGAGCCCGACCAGGCGCGCGCGGCCTTTGCGGCCGCGCATGCCATTCACCCGCATCAGCCCCGTATCAACGCGGCGCTGGAGCGTCTGCGCCGCGACGTGCAGGGCCAGGACATCTGAGGGCAGGGATGCGTGATTCGGCGCGGGTCACGGCGGTCCTCGGGCCGACCAATACCGGCAAGACCCATT
>CAZMBT010000210.1:0-4220 GCA_964564395.1 uncultured Alkalilacustris sp. | reverse complement strand
CGCCCGAGAGCCGGCGCAGCATGACATCGATCACGATATGCTCGCGCCGCGCCCAGGCGGCGACCGAGCCCGTGCATATCATCCAAAGGCACAAGGCGGCCGAGACCTCGGTGGCCCAGGGAACCGCGATCCCCAGCACCTGCCGGCCCAGCACCGACCACGCTACCGCCGCGACCAGCGCCACCATCAGCGCGATGGCGACGGCTTCGAAAACTGCGGCGACGATCCGTTCAGGGGGCGAAAGCATGGCGGTCCCGGCACCGCCCCGTCTTCGGGGCGGTGCAGTGCTTGATGGCGTTTACTCGGCGGCGGACAGCGCGGCCTCGATGTCCTCGGCGACCCCGTCGGCGAAGCCGGCGACCACCTCCTGAATGGCCGGCGCGGCCGCTTCGGCGAACTCGGCCGGGTCGACCTCGATGAACTCCATGCCGCGCTCCTGCAGCGCCTCGCGATAATAGGCGTCCATCTCGTCCTCGGCGGCGGTGCCGTACTGGCGTGCGATCTCGGCGGCCTCCGCGATCAGCTGCTGATCCTCGTCCGACAGCCCGTCGAACCATCTTTCGCTGGCAACCCAGTGCCACGGAAACGACAGATGCCCGGTCTCGATGATATAGTCCTGTACCTCCCACATCTGACGGGTGTAAGGCGAGGCGAGCGAGTTCTCGTGCGCTTCGACCTGCCCGGTCTGCATGGCCAGATAGATGTCGGGGGCCGGGATCACCACCGGCTGCACACCCAGCGTCTGCCACACATCGACCCACACCGGAATCTCGGGCAGGCGCATGGTCAGCCCTTCGAGGTCGTCGGGGCCGTGGATCGCGCGGTTCGAGGTCATGTGCCGGAAGGCGCGCTTTTGCGGGCCGAAATAGAGGATGCCGCCCTGCTCGCGGGCGAGCTCCTGAAGCTGCAGGCCCGACTCGGTTTCCATATAGGCCTCGACCGCCTGCCAGCTCGGCAGCAGGAACGGCACCGAGATGGCGTCGTATTCGGGGGTGTACTGGTTCATGAAGGCGCCGCCGGTGAGCGCCATCTGGGTCTGGCCGAGATTGAGCAGCTCAAGCACCTCGGTCTCGTCGCCAAGCTGGCCGCCCATGTAGATGCGTACCTCGAAGCGGCCGTCGGACTGCTCCTCGACCACTTCCTTGAAGCGCTGCAGCGCGGCTTCCTCGGAGCCGTCGGGTGACATGGTGTTATGGATCTCGATGATATCCTGCGCGGCGGCCGGTGCCGCCAGTGCAAGCGCGACCACGCCGGCAAGGCCGGTGATGCGATAGGTCATGGAACTCCTCCCTCGGTGTTGCGTCCGGGCGCTGCCGGTCACTACGCCGTGACCTTCCTAGAAACACTGCCGGGGGTCAAGGATCGTCCAGACCGCGCAGCACCGCCTCCGTGTCCGCGCCGAGCTCGGGCGCAGGGTGGCGTGTGCGGCATGGCGTGGCGGACAGCTTGACCGGATAGCCCAGCATCCGCACCGGGCCGTGGCCGGGGTGGTCGATCTCGATGACCATCTCCTGCGCGCGGGCCTGCGGGTCGTCGAGCGCCTCGGCCAGCGACTGGACCTTGCCCGAGGGCACCCCGGCGGCATTGAGCCGGTCGATCCATTCGGCTTGCGGCGCTGTGCGCATGCGCGCCTCAATCAAGCGGCGCAGCTCGGCGCGGCGCGCGATGCGCTTGGCGTTGGTGTCGAACCGCGCATCCTCCAACAGGTGCCCGAGATCGAGCGCGTACAGAAACTTGCGCAGGACCATGTCGTTCGACGGTGCGACCGCGACCTGCCCGTCGCGCGCGGCGAAGAGGCCGTAGGGGGCCACCAGCGGGTGGTCGTTGCCCGAACGCGGTGGATGATGCCCGGTGGCGAGGTGCTCGGAGGCGAGATAGGCCATGAAGCTCATGATGCCGCTCATCATCGCCGCATCGACATGCTGACCGGTCCCGTTGAGATCGCGCGCGCGCAGCGCGTTGACGATGCCGAAGGCGCAATAGAGGCCGCCGACGAGATCGGTGATCGGCAGCCCGGTGCGCATCGGGTCGCCGTCGGCCTCGCCGGTGACGGCCATGAAGCCGCTCATCGCCTGGGTGATGAAGTCGAAGGCGGGCCGGTCGGCATAGGGTCCGCTGGTGCCATAGCCCGTCACCGATCCCACCACCAGGCGCGGGTTGATCGCATCCAGCCGGTCAGGCGGGAACCCCATCTTCGCCAGAACGCCGGGGCGGAAGTTCTCGACCAGGACATCCGCCGAGGCGATAAGCTGGGTGAGGCGGTCCTTGCCGTCCTCGCTGCGCAGATCGAGGACGACCGATTTCTTGTTGCGGTTGAAGCTCGCGAAATAGGTGGAGAACCCGTCGATCAGCGTGCCCTGCCGGCGTACCGGGTCGCCTTGCGGCGGCTCAATCTTGATGACCTCGGCGCCCATGTCGGCGAGCAGCATGGAGGCGAACGGCCCCGCGAGTACGCGGGTCAGATCCACGACCCGGACACCGTCGAGCGGCTGGCGCAGCGCATCCGTCATCGCTCAGCCCGTCGCCGTCGCGACTTCGCCGGTGTCGCGCCGGGCGAGCCGGGGGCCGGCCTTGGCGACCTGGCCGGGCAGGGGGCTGCCCAACACCCCCTCGAACCAGCGCGCCGTCTCGATCAGCGCATCGAGATCGAGTCCCGTCGCGATGCCTTCCTCATGCAGGAAATGCACCAGATCCTCGGTGCAGAGATTGCCCGTCGCCCCCGGCGCGAAGGGGCAGCCGCCGAGCCCGCCGATGGCGGACTCGAAGCGCGTCGCCCCCGCCTCGAGACCGGCCGCGACGTTGACGAGCCCCATGCCGCGCGTGTTGTGAAAATGCAGCGCGACGGGCATGTCCGGCAGCTCCGCGCCCAGGGCCGCGAGCCGTTCGCGCACGAGCCGCGGCGTGGCCATGCCCGTGGTGTCACCAAGCGTGATGCGCCGCACGCCGAGTTCGGCATAGTGGCGCGCCATCGCGACGACCTCGTCGACCGGCACCTCGCCCTCGAAGGGGCAGCCGAAGGCCGTCGCGATGGCGCCATGCATCGGCTTGTCGGCGGCGCGTGCGGCTGCGGCGATGTCTCGAAACCCCGCCAGCGATTCGGCGCGCGGGCGGTTGACGTTCTTGAGGTTATGGGTCTCCGACGCCGAGGCGAACATCACCAGCGCGTCGGCGCGCGCCGCGATGGCGGCCTCGGCGCCGCGCAGATTGGGAACGAGCACCGCGAGCGTCATGCCGGGACATCGCGGGATCCCGGCGATCACCTCGGCGGCGTCCGCAAGCTGTGGCACCGCGCGTGGCGAGACGAAGGAACTCGCCTCGAATTGGCGCAGACCGGCTGCGGCGAGCCGGTCCACAAGCGTGATCTTGTCCTGCGTGGCCACGAACGCGGCCCGGGCCTGCAAGCCGTCGCGCGGGCCGACCTCGACGATTTCGACGCTGTCGGGCATGGGAGTCCTCCTTGGTCGCCTCTGTAGACGCTGCGGCGCGCTGCTGCAAATCGGTCCGGGACCACCGCCGGGCGACGCCGAAAATTGCCCGCCGCGACCGGCGGCGCCGGACAGCACGGAGGCGCGGACGCGGTCGTTGATGACAACATCGTGATCGGTGATCAACGGTGGCCCGCGCGGCGCCATCGCCCGCCAGCTCGCGGATGCGGCGGCGGATTCCGCCGCCCCGGGCGGCAGTGATGGCGGCGGGCGCCGCCGTTGCCATGCCGGCGGCTGCGATGCGACGGCGCGAGGGTTGCGTTGTGCCGCGCGAGAGCGTATCTGCGCCCTGTCAACGATACCGGACGAGAGAACATGGCCAAGACCAATCCCCTTCAGTTCATGCAGCAGGTCCGCGCCGAGGTATCGAAGGTTGTCTGGCCCACGCGCCGCGAGACGCTTCTGACCACCGTGATGGTGTTCATCATGGCGACGTTGACGGCGATTTTCTTCTTCTTCGTCGACTGGATTATCCGCACGGGGCTGGTCGGCGTGCTGGGGATTTTCGGCTGATATCCGCTGCTGCGCGATGTGTCCTTGAACTTGCCGGCGAAGGGCGCTAATGCACACGCTGATCGTACAGTCGGCGCGCATTGATTCGGGTGCGCGCTATTTTGGTTTGCCGCCTATGCGGGGAGCCGCCTGAGAAATGCAGTTCCGGTGGCGGCCGCCGGGTGGCGCGAGGTGACGGGCAATATGGCGAAGCGTTGGTATTCGGTGAGCGTGCTCTCGAAT
>CAZMBT010000209.1:0-4270 GCA_964564395.1 uncultured Alkalilacustris sp. | reverse complement strand
GGCGAGAGCGGCCTGAGGTTGTTCATGCCGAACCAGGCCAGCGTCACCAGCGGGATCAGGATGGCCGCCCAGATGAAGCCGGCATTCTGGATATAGGTCGGCGTGCCCGCCTCGATCCGGCCGATCAGCGTGCCGCTGTCCCGGACCAGGGTGATGGGATCGCCGGCGATGGCGCCGAAGATGCCGATCGTCATCACGGTCGGGATCAGGATCTGCATCGTGGTGACGCCGAAATTGCCCAGGCCCGCATTCAGCCCCAGCGCCAGACCCTGCTGGCGGCGGGGAAAGAAGGTGCTGATATTGCTCATCGAGGCGGCGAAGTTGCCGCCGCCGATACCCGAGAGCAGCGCGGCAAGCTGGAACTTCCACAGCGGCGTTTCCGGGTCTTGCAGGAACAGCCCCGTCAACAGGGCCGGCGGGATCAGGAGCGCCGTGGTCAGAAAGACCGTGTTGCGCCCGCCCGCGATGCGGATCATGAACGAGGCGGGGATGCGCAGCGTGGCCCCGGTCAGACCGGCGATTGCCGTCAGCGTGAACAGTTCGGCCTGGCTGAAGGGAAAGCCCGCATTGAGCATCTGCACGGTGATCATGCCCCACATCAGCCATACGGCAAAGCCGCACAGAAGGTTGGGGATCGAGATCCAGAGGTTCCGTTGCGCCACCCCCTTTCCCGTCTGTTCCCAGAACGTCTTGTCCTCGACGTCCCAATTTTCCAGATCTCTGGCCATTTCTGCTTCTCCTAATCGTTTCCGGCCCAGAAAGCTGAACGCGGTCAGCCCCTACTCTGGTCTTGCGCCGGCCGACCTGCCGGTTGGCGGGCCGGCCGGCATTCGTTCATCTCGCCGGGGCGCCGGGATTGCCGCCGAAGCGGGCGAGCGCCTCTCGCAACTCGTCGATCGACTTGAATTGCGCCTTCAGTTGCAGCCCGCCGCCGCGCTCGGTCAGCTCGACCTTGTCGGAGTCGGCGAAGATGCGGGCCAGCGCGGCCTCGGCATCGCGCTTTTCCTGCGCCTCGCGGGCGATCTCGCGGTCGACCGACGAGATGACGTATTCGTCGTCGAAACCGCCCTCGGGTTCCTGCAGCCACATCAGGCAGATCAGCCAGCTCACGAAGGCGCCCGCAGCGATGATGAAGAAGAACTGCGTGGGCGTGACGAACATGAACAGGAACAGGTAGAAGACCGCCCCGACATTGCCGTAGGCCCCTGCCATGCCCGAGATCTGGCCGGTCACGCGGCGCTTGATCGAGGGGATGATGCCGAAGGTCGCGCCCTCCGCGCCCTGCACGAAGAACGAGCACATGATGGTGATCGCCACAGCGACGATCAGCGGCCAGTTGCTGTCGAGCATCCCCATGAGCACGAAGCCCACGCCGATGCCGAACATGTAGGCCAGCATCACGAAACGGCGGTTGCCGAAACGGTCCGAGACCAGCCCGCCCATCGGGCGCGCGAAGAGGTTGACGAAGGCGAAGGACGCCGCCAGCATCCCCGCCGCGGCGGCGCCGACGCCCCAGGTTTCCTCGAAGAACATCGGCAGCATCGACACCACGGCGAGCTCGGCGCCGAAATTGGCGAAATAGGTGGCGTTGAGCGCGGCGACCGACTTGAACGGATACTTGTCGTCCTCGGGCACGCCCTGCTTGAGAATGGGAACGTTGACCCGTAGCGCCTGCACGATCTGATAGATCACGACGACGGTGATGGCCGCGTAGCAGAAGCTTGCGGTCATCGTGTCGATATAGCCCATAAGCTGGATGCGATAGACGAGGATGGCGAGGATCCCGACCATCGGCACGATGAAGATGCACAGCAGCACCAGATCGCCCCAGCTCGACACCTCCAGCGCATTGGCCTTGCGCGGTTTCTTGTGGGTGTCGGCGGTCGGGCCGTCGGTGATGGCGAACCAGTAGAAGACGCCGTAAGCGGCCATGACCAGCCCCGAGGTGGCGATCGCCCAGCGCCAGCCCTCATCGCCGCCATAAATCGTCAGCGCGATGGTGGGCAGCGTCAGCGCCGCCGCGGCCGAGCCGAAGTTGCCCCAGCCGGCATAGAACCCCTCGGCAAAGCCGATATCGCGCGGGCGGAACCACAGCGCGGTCATGTGGATGCCGACGACGAAGCTCGCCCCGATCGACGACATCACCAGCCGCGAGACGAACAGTACTTCGCGCGTGTCGCCGAAGGCGAACACGAAGGTCGGCAGCGACATCACCACCAGAAGCACGGAAAACACCCGACGCGGGCCGTAACGGTCGAGCGCCATGCCCACGATGATGCGTGCAGGGATGGTCAGTGCGACATTGGCGATGGCGAACAGGCGGATATCGTCGCGCGTGAGCCAGTCGGCCGAGCGCAGCATCGAGGACGCCAGCGGCGCCATGTTGAACCAGACATAGAAGCTGATGAAGAACGCGATCCAGGTCAGATGGAGCGCCTTGATTTCACGGTTCTTGAACCGGAAGATGTCGCTGACTTTCATCCTTGTGTATCCTGATTTTCTGCGTTTCGCGGCTCGGTGGGCAGGCTGGGTCGCGTCTGCCTAGTCAGCGTGGGTGGGAATGATCAGCAGCGGACACTGGACGCGGCGCGCGAGAAAGGCGCTCACCGAGCCGAAGGTCATGTGATCGAACTCCTCGACCAGCGCATCGAGCTTGCGGGTGATGAAATTGAACGGCCCGTTGTCGGGCTTGTGCGAGTGACGCGCCATGACCAGGATGTCGGGTTGGCGCTCCTCGGTGGCGCGCAGGATCATCTTGCGTGCGTCGCCCTCGGCCACGAGAACCCGCGCGACGAATCCCGCTGCGGTGAGCTCGGCGGCTGCGGCATCGGTGCCGGCCTTCTGTTCGGCGTATTGCTGCTCGAACAGTTCATCGGAGGCGGAGGTTGCACTGCCGGGCGCCTCGATCACCGATATGAGGGTGACCGTGGGCTTGGACTCGGCGAACAGCCGCATCACCGCGTCGAGCGCGATGCGGGCGTTGCGCGAATGGTCGTAGGCGAGCATCACGTCCATGGCCTGGCTCCATCTGCTTGCGCTGTGTGCGCTGGCTTGGGCTCCAATGAAGGGATGCTGCCAGTGTATAGTTTGATACAGATCAAATACCGCGCCGCGGCACGCGGGAATCGGCCCTGGTTTGAGGGCTGCATTCCGGCGCGCAGGATTGCATCATCTGCGCAGGCCGGGAAAATCGTGCCACACTTGTCGCTATATCAAGCCCCGGCATGATAATCATCAAGCGGGATACCCAGACGGAGATGATTCGTGCGGCCAAACGAACGCCCAGAAATCCGGCGCCTGCCACTGTTTCGCGACATGCGTTCCGAGCAGTTCGACTCACTCATGCAGGCAGCCTACGCGCAGGTGTTTCCTGCGCAACTCGACCTGATCACGCAGGGCGATCGAGCGGATTTCCTGCACATCATCGTCGAAGGATCGGTAGAGCTCTACGCGGGCTGGCAGCGGCGCGAGACGACGATGGCAATCCTGCGCCCGGTGGGAACCTTCATCCTCGCGGCCTGCATCCGGGATCAGCCCTATCTGATGTCCGCGCGCACGCTGGAGAAATCCCGCATCGTACTGGTCCCGGCCCCCGATCTGCGCGAAGTGTTCGCCCGCGACACCGCGTTCGCGCATGCCATCGTCAACGAGTTGGCGCAGTGCTACCGTTCCACGATCCGCCACGCCAAGAATCTGAAGCTGCGCACCTCGCGCGAGCGGCTTGCGGCCTATGTGCTGCGCCAGTCGCAGCGCGAAGGGGATGCGCCGAGCTTCATCATCCCCGTCGAGAAGCGCATGCTCGCCTCCTATCTCGGCATGACACCTGAGAACCTGTCGCGTGCCTTCCGGGCGTTGCAGGACAATGGTGTCAGGATCGACGGCCACCGGGTCATCATCACCGACCGGCCGGCATTGGGTGCGCTTGCCGGGCCGGATCCGCTTCTTGACGGGCCGGATCCGGACGCCGTCGAAAGCGCGGACGCCGGGGAGTCGGATCGGGCACGACGGTTCAACTGAGGTACAGGCGGTTCCGGCCTGATCGTTCCGATATGATGGCGGCGCCGGCCGGCAACTTGCGGCCTCCGTGAAGAACGCGGCCGCCTTCGCCGAGTCAGGCGCTTGCCGCACAGCGCGCAAGCGCCGATATGCTGATGCAGGCGCATAAGGGCGTCGGAGGGCGAGTTGCGACTTCTCTGGCTGGTCATGGGCATAACTGCGCTCGTGCTCGGCGCGGCGGGCACGGTGGTGCCGCTTCTGCCCACCACGCCGT
>CAZMBT010000208.1:0-4376 GCA_964564395.1 uncultured Alkalilacustris sp. | reverse complement strand
CGGCCAGGGCATAGCTCTTCTGCGCGTCGGTCAGCGGACGGCGTGCCCAGTCGGTAAAACGCGATGTCTTGTCCAGATCGGCCTTTGCGATCTTGCGCACCAGCGTCTCGTACCCGACCTGATCGCCGAAACCGCACACCATGGCGGCCACCTGAGTGTCGAAAAGCGGCGTCGGAAAGACCTGCCCGTCGATGTAGAATATCTCCAGATCCTGGCGCGCGGCGTGCAACACCTTGACGGTGCTTTCGTCGCGAAACAGCTCATAGAGCGGGGCGAGCGACAGATCGCCGGCAAGCGGATCCACCAGAACCGCTTCGCCATCCGCGCCGGGCAGTGCCATCTGAATAAGACAGAGTCGGGCGTAATAGGTCCGCTCCCGGATGAATTCGGTATCGAGCGTGACATAGGGCGCTTCCCGTGCCGCCTTGCAGAACCGCGCGAGCTCTTCGGTTGTGGTGATCGTGCGCATGAAAGTGATGGTGACCTGCTGTGCCGTCCCGCGGTCCGCCGCCGCTGTCACGCGTGATAGGCAATGGCGCGGGGAATGAAAAGGCCGGAGTGGCCCCGCCTCACGACAGCATGACGGGGCGGCGGTCCCCTTCGGCAAACCGGCGCAGCACCTTCGGATAGAGCCGATGCTCCATCGTCCGGACCCGCGCCTGCAGCGTCGCGGCGGTGTCGCCGGGGTGAACTGGTACGCGCCCCTGGCCGAGGATCGGCCCGTCATCGAGCGCCGGGGTCACCAGATGCACGGAGCAGCCGGCCTCGGTGTCGCCCGCCGCGATCGCGCGGGCATGCGTGTCGAGGCCGCGGTATTTCGGCAACAGCGATGGATGGATGTTCAGGATGCGCCCGTCAAAGCGCGACACGAACCTTTCGGTCAGGATCCGCATGAACCCGGCCAGGCAGATGATATCCGGCGCAACGTCCAGCAACGGCGCCATCAGCGCGGTTTCGAACGCCGCCCGGTCGCGGCCATGGGGGCGATGATCCACCGTCGCCGTGGCGATGCCGCGTGCTCGCGCCTTGTCCAGACCGGCCGCCTCGGGGACGTTGGAGATCACCAGCACCGGGCGCGCCGGGTGATCGCCGGTCATGCTGTCGGCAAGCGCCGCCATATTGGACCCGCCGCCCGAGATGAGGATGGCAACGCGCGTCACGCAAGCTGCCCGCGATAGATCACACCCGCCCCTTCGACGACATTGCCCAGCGTGAACACCGTTTCACCCGCAGCGTCCAGCTCGGCGCGCACCGCATCCGCGCATGCGGCATCGACGGCCACGACCATGCCGATACCGGCGTTGAAGGTGCGCAGCAGCTCGGCCTGATCCAGCCCGCCGGCGTTGCGCAACCAGTCGAAGACCGGCGGCAGGCGCCAGGCATCGAGATCGATCTCTGCGCCCAGCCCTTCGGGCAGGATGCGCGGCACATTCTCCGTCAGGCCGCCGCCGGTGACATGGGCCAGCCCGTGCACCCCGCCCGCGCGCAGCGCCGCCAGCACGGGCTTGACGTAAAGCCGGGTCGGCGTCAGCAGCGCCGCACCCAACGGGCCGTCGGCAAAGGGCGCCGGCGCCGCCCAGTCCAGCCCGGCCCGCTCCACGATGCGGCGCACCAGCGAATAGCCGTTGGAATGCACCCCGTCCGAGGCCAGCCCGATCAGCACGTCCCCCTCGCCGACCCCGGCCGGCAGCGCGGTACCGCGCTCCATCGCACCGACGGCAAAGCCCGCGAGGTCGAAATCGCCCGGCGCATACATGCCGGGCATCTCGGCGGTTTCGCCGCCGATCAGCGCACAGCCGCTGCGCGCGCAGCCCTCGGCTATGCCCTCGATGACCCGTGCCGCCGCATCGACCGACAGCTTTCCGGTCGCGAAATAGTCCAGAAAGAACAGCGGCTCCGCCCCCTGGCAGATCAGATCATTCACGCACATCGCGACCAGATCGACACCGATCCCGTCCAGCAGCCCCGTCTCGATGGCGATCCGCAGCTTGGTGCCCACCCCGTCCGTCGCCGCCACCAGCACGGGATCGGAGAATCCAGCCGCCTTGAGATCGAAAAGCGCGCCGAACCCGCCCAGCCCCGCCATGGTTCCGGGCCGCGCAGTGCGCTTGGCAGCGGGTTTGAGCCGCTCCACGAGGCTGTTGCCGGCGGCGATATCGACACCGGCATCGGCATAGGTCAGGCCCGGTCGGTCATCCGTCATCGCGTGCTCTCCGGCTGCGGCGTCATCGGTGAGCACGCAATAGCCCATGCCCCGCGACCCCGCAACGTTACAGCGGCGCGCATCTTGCAGAGTCGCCCCACCCTGTTATCTGTGAAGAGCCGGCACCAGAGAGAAGTGAAAGCGACGCGATGACCTGGTCCTTCCCTATCGGCCGACTCTTCGGGTCGGAACTGCGCGTTCACGCCACCTTCTTTCTTCTGCTGCTCTGGATCGGGATGGCCGCGTACCTGATGGACGGCCCCGCTGCAGTGGTCGAGAACGTCATCTTCATTCTGGCGCTGTTCGCCTGTGTCGTGGCGCATGAATTCGGCCATGCGTTGATGGCGCGGCGCTACGGGATCGCCACACCCGATATCACGCTGCTGCCGATCGGCGGCATGGCGCGGCTCGAACGCATGCCGGAAAAGCCGGGTCAGGAAATCATGGTCGCGCTGGCCGGCCCGGCGGTGAATGTCGTGATCTGGGCGGTGCTCGTCGTGGTCTTCGGCGCCGAGACCAGCCTCGAGAAGCTGGCCGAGATCGAGGATCCTGCGGAGGGTTTCCTCGGGCGTCTGGCGGTCGTGAACCTGTTTCTCGTGCTGTTCAACATGCTGCCGGCTTTCCCGATGGATGGCGGGCGGGTGTTCCGCGCCCTTCTGGCCACGCGCATGTCACGCGTGCGCGCCACGCGTGCGGCAGCGACCGCCGGGCAGGCGATGGCCTTCATGTTCGGCTTTCTTGGTCTCATCGGCGGCAACCCGCTCCTGATCCTGGTGGCGGTGTTCGTGTTCATCGCGGCCTCGGCGGAAAGCTCCGACGTTGCGATGCGCGATCTCGCCCGAAACCTCGGGGTGCGCGATGCGATGATCACCTCCTTCGAGAAGCTGCGCGAGGACTCCACGCTGGAAGATGCGGCGAACACGCTGATCCGCACCACGCAGCACGAGTTCCCCGTGCTCGACAACAGCGGGCACCTGGCCGGGTTTCTCACACGGCGGGCATTGTATCAGGCCCTCGCCGAGGGCGAGCGGATGCGCCGGGTGACCACCGTGATGCAGACCGACATGCCGACGCTGACCGTACGCGACCGGCTCGAGGACGCCATCGACGCCATGTACCGGCAGGGCGCCCCGGCCGTCGGGGTCACCGACACGCACGGCCATCTCATCGGGTACATAACGCCGGAAAACCTGGGCGAGCTGATGGTCGTCAGCGGACGCGACGGCTAACCCCCGCTGCCCCGCCCTCTGGCGTCACGCCCCGCCTATTCGCCACGACCGCGCCCGTGCCCGCCGGCATACCCGTTGACCGGCGGCGGGCGGCGCATCGCGGCGGGCTCGGCCGGGCGCAGCACCTCGACCCCCAGCGGGTAACAGGCCGCCGCGTCCGACGAATGCGCCGTGCCGCAATCGCCGCCCGGGCAGGCCGACAGCGCCCCGAGCAGGTCGATTTCGGCCACGAATTCCAGCACATCGCCGGGCCGCACCGGACTGGCCTTCATGAAGTATTGCCCGGTATCGCGGGTGAACCCGGTGCACATGAAGACATTGAGCACATCATGCACATGCCGCTCGGCCTCGCCCGTGTCGAGGCCACGATGGTCGGCCAGCGCGCGAGTCAGGTTGGAATGGCAGCACCGATCGTAATCGGCACCCGACAGCAGATGATTCGTGTAGGGATCGCAGCGTGTGCCGATGACGTCATGCACCGAGGCGCCATCCGCATCGAAACCGTACCAGTCCAGCGTGTCGTGCAGGATCGTGGCCATCGGCCGCAGATAGGGAAAGCATGACCACAGCCGGTCGCCGCGGCTCAGATGGGTGCCGTGCAGCGCACGCGTCTTGCCGGCGTAAAAGCGCTCATCGAGGTTGTCCGCCGCCCAAAGGTTGAGATCGCCCACCTGCGGGCCGTCGATACAACTGATGCGCAGAAAGCAACCGGCAGGGACATGAAAGCACCGGGCCGCGCGCGGCGGCACCTGCAGCGCCGCGACGGGCTGCGCCGTCCGGCGCGCGGCATCGTCGGCCGCCAGATCCGGGACCGGCAGAGTGTCCACGGGGTAGCTGATGACAGGCGTGGCGGCGCGGCGCTCCGCGGCATCGGCCGGCGCACTGGTCCGGGGGCGGTCGGGTTTCATCGCGACTCCTGCTTGACTGTCCGGCCCCATCTGTGC
>CAZMBT010000207.1:0-4378 GCA_964564395.1 uncultured Alkalilacustris sp. | reverse complement strand
GCCGCGCGATGACGCCCTGCACCGAGCCGATCATCGAATTGCGAATGGGTTTGCCGATCCCGTGCAGGAATCGCTCGGGGCCCTTCAGCTCGATATAGGGAAACAGCGCCTCGCCCATGCGGGTGAGGAAGAGGTATTTGTAATTCAGCTTGCCCGCCAGCTTCTTCGGCATCTTCCAGATCAGCTCACGCGCCACCACGGTGGTCTGCTCCGTGACCGGCGCCAGTGCCGCAGCGACATCGCAGGAGGACTTGCCGTAACCCACCACCAGAACATGCTTGTCGCGGGCGTCGTCGAGGTTGAGGAACTCGGAGGAATGGCAGATGGTGCCGCCGGCGGCGCGGAACGCATCCGCCCCGGCGAATTCGGGCACGGCAGGGGATGAGAAGATGCCGTTGCAAACGACGAGTTGTTCAAAGCTCTCGGTGCTCTCGCCCTGCGGTCCTCGGGCAGTGATCTGCCAGTGGCCTGCCTCGTCCTGCGTGGCGGCGGTGACCTCGGTGTTCAGCAGGATCAGGGGAAGGATGGCGAATTCTTCCGCATAGCCGTGCAGATAGGCCTGCACTTGCTGGCCCGAGGGCCATTCGGGGTAATCATCGGGCATGGGGTAGTCGGACAGTCGGTAGGTGTCCTTGCCGTTCTGGGTGCTGACACCGGGATACAGGCGCGTGGTGCTCCACACCCCACCGACATCGGGGGCTTTCTCATAAACGGTCACGTCATGGCCGAGGTCGCGCAGCGTGCGGGCGGTGGTCAGACCGGCAAAGCCGGCGCCGATGATGGCGATCTTCATGGTCGACTCCCTGTTATGGCTCTTCATTCCATCAGAAGCGGGATGGCGGGCGCGGCACGTTCCGGCCCCATGGCGGTATAGCCGCCATCGACCCGGATATCGGTGCCGGTGATAAACGAGGCCTCGCTCGAACACAGGAACATCACCGCCGCGGCGACCTCTTCGGGGTCGGCGACCCGGCCCGTCAGGTGGAAGGGGGCGGCGACACTGTCGGTCTTTTCACGGTCTCCGCCGGTGAGCTCGTCCATGATGTTCGACCAGGTCCAGCCCGGGCTGACGGCGTTGACGCGGATGCCCTCGGGCGCCAGATCCATCGCCTGGTTGCGCGTGAGTTGCAGGATTGCGGCCTTCGAAACCGGATAAAGCCAGCGCCCGGTTTGCGCCACATGCGCCGAGATCGACCCGAAATTGACGATCGCGCCACGGTTCCTCGCCAGCTCCGCCCGTGCCTTCTGCATCAGCACCACCGAGCCCACAATGTTCACGTCGAGGCTTTCCAGCCATTCCGCGCGGGTGGAATCGGCGCCATTGTCCAGGTAGGAACACACAACATTGACCAGGAAGTCGATGCGGCCGAAATGATCTTTCGTCGCGGTCACAAGCGCCTCGATCTGCGTGTCCTCGCGCATATCGCAGGCCTGAAACGCGACGCCGTCGTCCTGCATCGCCGCGCCGGCCTCGGCGTTGATATCGGCCACCATCACCTGCACGCCGTGGCTGCGAAACGCTGCCACCACTGCCTGCCCGATCTTCGTCGCGCCGCCGGGCACGATGGCCACCTTGCCGCTCATTCCGCGCATGTCATCTCTCCCCTGATGTTGCTTCGGATTTGAAGAAACCATGACAGTCGCGGCGCTTCGCGCTATCCTGCAAGCGCTGCGAGTATCCGGAAAGCGCCAATGCCTCGTTTTTCGACCGCCATCACCGCGCCCGACAGCGCTCCGCCACTGGCACGCTACCGGCTGTTTCGCTCGCGCGATCTGGACGAATCGCGTGAGCGGGTGGCGGCGGTCTTCTGCCCGCACCGGCTGGATGCGCTGGCCGGGCGCGCGCGGTTCGAAACGGTTCAGCACCATCTGCCGGGGCAGGGGCTTTCGCTGAACTATATCGATTACGGCGCGCGCATGCTGATCGAACCGGGGGAGCTGGGGGATTTCTACCTGCTGCAGATTCCCATCGGCGGTGGAGCGCGGATCAAACATGGGGTCGCGCGGTATCACAGCACGCCCGACCGGGCCGCGATACTGAACCCGCATCACCACACGAGCATGATCTGGGCAGAGGGCACAGGCCAGGTTCTGGTGCAGGTGAACCGCGCCGCCTTGCAGGCACAGGCGATCGAACGGCTGGGGGCTCCGGCGGCGCGGCCGTTTACCTTTTCGGGCGACGGCATCGATCTGCGCGGCGGGCCGGGGGCGGCGCTCAAGCGCCTCGTGCTGTGGCTGGTGGCCGAGGCCGATGCCGGGCGCGTGCCCATCGGACAGGGGCTGATGGCGCGCGCAATGGAAGAGGCGCTGATCGCCGGCCTGCTCGAGGCGGAGGTGCCGCAGTCCGCGCCGCCGCCCGCCGCGCCGTCGTATCTGCGCCGGGCGGAGGATTTCATTGCCGCCCATCTTGACCGGCCGCTCACCCTGGCGGACGTGGCGCAGGCTGCCGGAGCCAGCCCGCGCGCGCTGCAGGCGGCGTTCCGGGCGTACCGGGGCAGCACGCCCTTGGGCCACTGGCGCCATCTGCGGCTGGAGGCCGCGCGGGCAGAGTTACGGGCAGGTGCACCGGGTGCCACCGTCACGGAGGTGGCGCTGAACTGGGGTTTCCAGCATTTCGGCCGCTTTGCCGAAGCCTATCGGGCGCGTTTCGGCGAACTGCCCAGCGAAACCCTGCGCCGGGGCGCCTGATCGCACGACACTCCGCACATGTCGGGCGTTGCACATTCGTGTTGGCGCATGATGGGGTCCGACGCCAGCGGGAGCGCGGCCGTCCCGGTGGTGCTCGGGGTCGGGAAAGTGTGCGCAAATCTGATGGCGGCACCCGGCCGGGGCTGAAGTGCCGGACGGCGCTCCGTGTTTCCTGTGGTGCCGGCAACCGGTCGCCCGATGCCTGCAACCGAACGACCGGCGACATCGACAGTGACCGTGGGCTGATCCCCGTCGAGCAGAGCCAGGGGCGCACCGCCTGCTCGGCGATGGCACCGTAGGGCGAGGCACAGGACAAAGCGGACCGGTTGACGGCCCTCTCTTAACGAGCGTCAGACCCGGATTCAGACGCTCCTCTCCGTGAGCGGAGGTTCGAGGTCGAACCGCTCGGTGCCGATGCACGCGCACTCATCCAGCCACCGCAGCTCCGCAGCCTCCGCCGGGAGGCGGGGGTGGTCGTGGTCGCGCAGGTCGTTATCCGTGGGCTCGGGCATGCGTTCACCGGGTCAGGACGATCGGCACCTTGCAGGACCGGATCATTTCGGTCGTGGTGGACCCGATGATCAGGCTGCGAATGCGCGAGTGCCCGTAGGCCCCCATGACCACCATGTCGAAGGGGGCCGTCTCGACAAGTTCCGCGAGGGCGGTTTCGGGTTCTCCCGCGACGATGTCGGTTTCGACCGTGATCCCCGCCGCCTCGAGCGCGGCCTTTGCATCCGCAAGGCTCTTGCGCGCCGCGTCGCTGGCGCTGCCGACGGTGATGACGCTGACCTCCAGACCACGATAGAGCGGCGTGCGCGCGACATGCTCGACCGCCCGCATGGCCGACGCGCCACCGTCATAGGCGATCAGCACCCGGCGGATCGGCTTGAAGGCCCGTGCCGCCACGAAGACGGGCTTCCTGCTGGCGCGCACGATGCGTTCCAGGTTCGAGCCCAGATGCCCCCTCGCGAAATCCGCGGCCTCGCCACGTTTGCCGATCAGGATCATCGCGGCGCCGGCCTCCTGTTCGGCGACGGTGTCGACGATATCGCCATGACGCAGGCGCGTGGTGATCTCGTTGATCCCGGCGCGGTCGAGGATCGCGCGCGCATCTTCCAGAATCGCGCGGCCACGGTGGGTGATCAGACGCGCGCGCTGCGCATCCAGTTCTGCGAGTTCCTGCAGCAGCGCCGTCCGTGCACCAAGGGCGATGGAGCCGGAATAGTCGGCCTTTTCGGCACCCTCACGCCGACCGAGGATGTGCAGCAATTCGACCGCCCATCCGGTCCGTTCCGCCGCCCAGGCCGCGTGTTCGCAGACGCTCTGTGAATAGAGCGAGCCATCCACCAATGCGATGATCTTGTCGGTCATGTCGCGTCCTCCCTCAATGTGCCGTCAGCTTGTCCATCGCGCCCGGCTTGTCATGGATCGCAAGCTTGTCGACGATGGTCTCGGAGGCTTCGTTCATGCCCCGGATCTCGACCTCGGCGCCGTCGCGGCGGAATTTCAGCACCGCCATGTCCAGCGCCTGCACCGAGGAGATGTCCCAGATATGGGCGCGGCTGACATCGATGATGACGCGTTCAGGGGCTTCCTTGAAGTCAAATGCCGCCATGAAGTCCTCGACCGAGCCGTAGAACAGCTGCCCTTCGACCCGGTAGGTGCGCACCCGCCCGTCCGGGCTGATGTC